>DATDRS010000458.1:0-23976 GCA_035291605.1 Anaerolineales bacterium
AGCTGCGCCAGCAGCGGCCCCCAGAAGTTGTTAGGCACTTTGATGTCTGGCGGGCAGGGCTTATTGGCGGGCCAGTTGTACGTCCATCCGCCCTCGTCGCCGGGTACCTCGTCGGAGCGGCCCACCGGCGAGGAGAGAACGGTTGTCGTGTCGGGATACGTGCCATCGCAGCGGCGGGCATTGTCCAAGTCGCCATAGAGATACACGTCGTCGAGGAAGATGCCGCCCGCGCCGGGATCGTCGGTGCGGCGCCCGAGGAACGCAATCGCGCTGACCGTCCCCGAGCCGCCCGCCATCGCGTTCACAGTGAAGTGGAACGTGTACCAATGCTGTGCCGAGATTTGCTGTTGATCAACTTTGAACCATAGCCCTTGCGGTTCATCCCGCGCCCACAACTCGACGTAGGCCGATTGACCCTGCGGCAAATTGTCGCCCATCGCCCAACCATCCACGTAGAACGGCAGAGTGAAACCGCCCTCCACGCCAAACGCGATGGCGCTGTCAAAGGTGCTCGTCGTCGTGAGCGCAATTGTCGGGTTGTGGCCGATGAAGGCCGAGCGCGCCAGGTCCTGCGTGTTCGCGTCGGTGTGGTTAGTGTTGTTCGTCATATAGACGTTGTTTCCAAACACCGTCCAATCGAGCAGCGCCTGAGAGAACGTGTCCAGATACGACCAGTTGGTATCTGGCGCGGGCGTTGGGCTGGGGCCAGCCGTGGCCGTCGCGGTGGGCGTGGCGAATTGTCCAGGGCCGGGCGTGGGCGTGGGTGCATTCACGCAGTATTGGCCGGTCGGCGTGGCGATGGGTGTCGCCTGGGTGGGAACGGGCGTCGCCGTTCCCGATAGCGGGGTTTTTGTCGGCGGGCCACCCGTGGCCCACGGCGTAGGAGTGCCGGCCGCATCGTCGCGCACGATCCAGATGTAATCAAAATAGACCGTGGCCGGAACCTCGATGGTGAAGATCTCGATCATCACCGGGCCGGGGTTGTCTATCTCGAAAATGCCGGAGGTCACGTCCTCGAACGCCTGGCCGATCTGCACCGCGTCCAGCGCAAATTGCGTGTTCCCATACTGCGCCTTGAACACGACCGAAGGGTCTTGGAAGATCCACCCGTTCCACTGCTTATCGGCTGCGCCTCGCCACAGAATGCGATAGCGGCCGGGCTGCATGTAAATCTCTTTCTGCGCGCGCATATCGCCGGTGGCCCTCATCACGCCATTGGCGCTCGATGTCCACCACAACATGCCGAAAGTTTTGGAGGCCAGCCATTCGAGCGAAGTTCCGGACGTGCGCTCCAACCCCCAGTCGTCGAGGTCGCTGTCGAAGTTGCTCACGTCCGTGCATTCGGAGTAGCCGCACGTGTCCTGCGCCAGCGCCAGCGGCGTGATAACCGGCAGTGCGATGAGCAGGCCGACGATCAATAGCGCGAAGAAGTGCTTTGTGTTAGCCATGTTGACCGAGCCATTCCAGGATGACCGAGAGCGCATAGATGATCGCCGAGGCGTCGAGGGCGTATTGCAAGAGCACCCACCAGCGCAATTTGACCTTGAGCAGATAACTGATAAAGCAGGCTCCCTTGCGAACCTCGGGATTTGTTGCATTGGCGAAAGTGGAGGGGCAGGCGTTCATCATTCCCTGTTCGTCAATTGGGTCCGGTGTGGTCTGCCAACCGCTGGTAACATTGTTGAAGTCAAAGTTATCCCATCCCGCAAACAGACTCGACCAATCCACCGTGTAATAATCGTTGCCGCTATAAACGGCGGAAATGCTGCTGACCGTTTCATACAGCACGCCCAGCGAATCGTCCATCTCGTTCAGCGTGCCAATCGGCTCGTTGCTGTTCTGCCGGTCGAGGATGTCGGTGATCTGCGCGCGGTTCTCGTTGACAAACCACAGGTAATGCCACAAGCGGCAGAAGTAGTAGCTGATCCATCCGGCCAGGTCGAGCGCATCCGTGGGCGCGGTACAGCCCGCGTAGACGTTCGTGACAATGGCGCTGATCTTGCACTGCTTGGTGGCGACGGGCGGCTTGCCGCTGCCGCCCGTTCCAGCGCAGACCGGGTAAGAGGTAGCGATGGCATTTGCGCCGGCGAAAAATTTGACGTTATCGGCAAATACTCCGGCCTGGCCGCCCTCGTGAGTGTAGCCATAGGAGGTCAGGCCACCAGGCGCGTCAAACGGCGTGCCGCTTGCTACCGCATCAACGATGATGGCCGTCACCCGTCCCGATCCGCCTGAGGGGGTGATGGTGAAGTCCAACTGCGACCACACGGAACTGATTGATTTGATGCCCGCATGGACGAAGGCGGCTTGCCCGACCCCGTTGTAATCCGGATCGAGATAGAACACACGCACGTAGTTGTAGTGGAACTGCTGCACCGGATCGGAATTGAAATTGCCGGTCAAACGAATGGGGGTCGGAAACCCCTGCGGTCTGTAAAAAATGATCCCACCGGATGGGGCGGTGGTGGTTGAGATCACGCCGTCATAGTCAATCGTGAACGGAAGAAACGCCGTCCCGGGAAGTATATCGGGGCCATTTTCGCTCGACCAACTGGCGAGTTGCGAGAAGACGCGGTTAGTGGCTAATGCGGTCCACGGTGAAAGCGTGCTATCAAATTTGGCAAGGTCGCTGACGAAACCGATGTTCGCGACCGGTGTGGCCGTGCCCGTGATGGGCGTCGAGGTCGGCCCGGGCGTTTGAGTTTGACGGAATGGCGTCGGCGTGCGCGGCGGCGTGGCGCTGGGGATGGGCGTGCCCGTCACGCAGGCTGTGGGCTGTGGTGGAAATGGGGAGGCGGTCGGAAACGGGGAGGCGGTCGGAGGCGGCGTCGGGGTGGGCGGCGTATCTGACAAGATGTTGGCCATGAAGTAATTGAATTGCGCATCGGCGTTCGTCGTCGAAAAAAGCAGATAGCGCAGCGTGACGCCAACGCCCGGGGCGCTGAAATAGGCGGTGTGCTCACCAAAGTTGAAACCGCCAATTGCAACGCCATTCGTTGGCGACCAACTGGACAAATCTTCGCTATACTGAACAACTAACAGGTTGCAATTTGCGCACGCAGCAACCACGTAGTCCACGACAAATGACGCGCCCAGGTCAAAGATGACCCATCCGTTTTGAATATGCGATGGGGAGGCAAAGCCATCAAATACGTGATCGGGGTCCACCACGTTATTCGAGTCGTACACCGACCAGCCGAGCGATTGTGCCACGTTGTTTGTGCTGACCCGCAAGCCGGTGTAGGCCAGCACGACCGGCGACGTTTCCGGCAGCAGGACAGGCGCGACCACGGCCATCAGCATGACGGCCAGGAGCGCAACGTGCAGCGCGACATGGGAACGGTTCCGCCTGGTTTTTACAAGCATGGTCACACCTGGGGAGAGCAGGCCGCGACATGCCCGCGGGCCTGCGGGTGAGTAATCAGCCGGGCGCGTCGGCTGTCTGCGGTCAGCCTCCGCGAACGCGGAAGGCTTTGGACAGAAGGCCGTAGAGCATCCCCAGGATGCCGAGGCCGAGCGTGATGCCGAGGGGGACCGCGTAGACCGGCATCAGGCTGTTGACCCAGTTGAAGGCCTGGGTCAGGACGGTGTCAATGTCAATCGAGAAACTGGGGATCAACACCGCTGCCACTGCGTAGAGCGTGTGCATGTCCGTGCTCCTTTCTCATGGATTTTGGTGGTCGCCCGGTTGCGAGCCGAGCATCCGACGCAGCAGGCCGAGGCCGGTGATGAAGACGAGCAACCCGGTCACGGTCGCCGCGATGCCAACGAATAACCACTGCAAGACGGGCACGAAAAGGCCGAGGAAAACTTCTTGCAGGTCGGTGAATTGCTCAAGCGTCACTGCCATCATCCTTTCCGCCCCAACGCCAGGCCAATAACTTGGATAGCGCCAGGTAGACCACAATCACCGAGACCACGATGACCCAGAAGGCGCAGGCCTGGAACAACATATGTGCAAACGGTTCGCTCAAATCGCCGGGGGGCGGCGGATAACCGGGTTGAAGGCGCAACCAATTCAGGATCATGGCATCCATCGCGTGATGATCCTCCAGGAAAAATAAAGCGCGCCGAGCGCGAAGAGCATCAACAGCGTGGCGATCAAATAGATCTCGCCGAACGTGACCTGGCGCATGACGCGCACACAATTATTGGCCGATGTGGTGAGCGTGAAACTGAATTCGTCAGTAGAGCAGATCGCGCCGGTCGGCGTGACTGTCGGCGTCAACGTCATCGAGGGGGTAAGCGTGATCGTGGGCGTGATGGTAGCGGTCGGCGTGAATGTCGCGGTCGGGGTATCGCTCGGCGTTGGCGTGTTCGTTGGGGTCGCCGTCGGAACATCGTAGCTGATGACGAGCACCGGGCGCGACCATTCAACATTGTCGCTAGAAGTGAAGCTGGCATAATGATCGGTATCATTCGTGTTCTTCAACAACATGCCGTAGTTGGATATTGAACCGTCCACCCAATCCTGCACTGTGCCAATGTCCAATGTCGTCGTATACCAATCAGATTGCTCAGTCACGTAGAAAACCCCCATGATGCTATCGGTTCGGTCATTGCCAATACTATCGGCGCCGGCAGTCGTCCATGTGCTGCCCGTTTGCCAATCGTTCCATGTGACCTCGCCCTCGACCCAATTCCGCAAGAGCGAAAAAATGTTGATAGTCACTTGAACGGTAGTCGTCAAAGTCACATTCCCATACAACGCCAAACACGCCGCGGTGATCGTTGCGTCAATTGGGACGCTGGATACATCGAACTTCAAAGCGCCACGCTTATGGTCGTCAATAATGCTTTCGTAACCCACGTTGATCCCAACGCTGTTGCCCTGATTTTGGTTGGGGTTTGAACTGCGCATGTAAGCATCAAACCCCTCCGGGCCAGGCTTGAGGGTCACATCACCGGCTGGACAATCGGGCGTTGGGAATGGCGTTGCAGTCGGCGTGTCGGTGGGAGTGCTCGTCGGCGTGTCGCTTGGCGTCGGCGTATTGGTTGGTGTATCGCTCGGGGTGGGCGTATTGGTTGGAGTGTCACTTGGGGTTGGCGTGTTCGTCGGCGTGTCGCTCGCTGTGGGCGTGTTCGTCGGTGTGTCGCTTGGGGTGGGCGTGTTCGTCGGTGTATCACTCGCCGTGGGCGTGTTGGTCGGCGTTGCGGTGGCGCTGGTATCTGGGCCGGGCATGGCCGCAGTATCAATGCGGATGCTATCGAGATATGCAACCGCTGCCGTACCGCCTGATTGCTGACCCGCTTCAACCCGGTTAGCCTGTGCCGTTCCGGCATCGCTGGACGTGCTGGCGAAGGCGGCGCCAAACGCATCATCGCCAGTAGCCAGGTAGGCCTCCAACACAGCATTTGCGCCAGTGCCCATTGTGTATCTCAACCCCATGCGATAGATCGTGCCAGTCGCCATCGTGGGGCCGTTGCTCCCCACTTGCGTTCCAGCGCCGTTTCGCAATTGGATTACGCCAGCACTCGTCACATAGAGACGCGCCAGAAATGTTGAGCCGTTTCTGATCATGAGAACACGGGATGAACCGGAGGCCGGAAGTGTTGTGAATTTGATGTAGGCGCTCACGTAATACGTATTAGACGCCGTGCCATCCTCCTGCCCCAGGTCGCCATTTGTGCTGGTCAGCATGGAGTACACGCCACGCACAGACGATCCGCTGTCCAGCGAAGCGCCGCCCACGGTGACGTCGTGGCCCGATGTGGCGTGGGTCAGACTGCCATCCTCGTACGTGATGTCCTTGATGTTGCTGGCGTAAGCGATCTTGGTGGGGAAAGCCGGCCCAAATACAAGCGCAATCGTCAGCATAGTGACGATAGCTAGATGCAGTACGAGGACAAGAGAACGGCGACCTTTCATCGTCATCATGATGACAGGTCGCCGCGAAATGTTCTATAACCAAAATCTTGAGAGCTAAGGCGTTACGAAAGTCGGATGAAAAAATAACCCCCGGACGTGGCCGGGGGTTGTGTGGGTCGTGCGAGATGTTGGGGATTTGGAAACGGCAGGCTTGGAAGGCAAGCGTTCTACCACTGAACTACACCCGCATGTATGTGCCGATGATGGCCGCGAGAAGGGCATTTCAGCCAACATCTGGCGGTAATGTTTTCGATGCTTGCTCTGTCTTTTGCGGTGGGCAACGTGTCTAGCGATTTTGCGCCGCTTCGGCCTGATCGATTTGTCCTCCATCCGCGCCCGCGATTGTACCCTGGCCGTCGCCGTTTTTCAACCGCCTGCGCGTTACGAAAGTCTCTGAGCGCTTTTTGAGAGCCGCATCCATCGGCGAGGTTCGCGCCCGCATGATGGATACCAGGTGGTCGTAACGGCGCGTGGTCGTCACCGACTTGTGGCCCGCGATCTTGCTTGTGGTGTTGATGTCGCCGTTGTTCATCAGGTCGAGGGTGATGGCCGTATGCCGCAGTGTGTGCGGCCCGGTCTTCCGCAGCTCGCGCGGCACGTGCGCCCGCAGTTCGCGCACCACCATCGTGCGCACCCCGGCCCCGGCGAAACGCTCCCCCTCGTCATTCGTGAACAGTGCCCCCTCGCCATTTTCGGAGCGCCGGTATTTGAGCCGGTATCGGCTCAGCGATTGGCGGAGCTCCAGCCCCAGCGGGACGATCCGCTCTCGGTTTCCCTTGCCGAGCACTTTGGCGTAGCCCTCGCTCAGGTTCACGTCCCGCAGATCTAACCCGGCCAGTTCGCTCAGGCGAACAGCGGTGTCGAGGAAGAAATGCAGGATGCAGTAGTTGCGGTAGGCGTTGGGATCGCGCTCGTCGTTGCGGGCGGCTTTGAGCAGCTGCCGGGCCTCGGCCTCGGTCAACACGTCCGGCTCTTTCTCGGTGAACGCTGGGCGCGCCACCTTGCGGATCGCCGCTCTGCCGAACTCGACCAGCTCCTCGCGCTCGCACCACAGCCAGAAGGCTTTGACGTTGCGATAGTGGATGTTCACGCTCGCGCCGCTCAGCCCCTTGCCGTCCCCGGCCCCCAGCCAGAGCAGCCAGCGCCGGATGTGGTCCGGGGTGATGGCCGCCAGCTCGTCATCCCCCACGTGCGTCGTCCAGTAATCCCGGCTCAGCGCGAGCAGCGCCAGGTAGTTGCCGCTCACCCTGCGCGCCTGCTGCGCGAGCAGGTAGCCGGAAAATGCGTCGCTGAATTTTACGGTTGTCACGTCATCGCTCCTGCCCTCCTCGCAATTGAAAAGGCCACCCGTATTGACAGGTGGCCCTCAGGCGCGATAGACTGTGAGCAGCCACCCGCCGCAACCGGTTGGCGATTGACACCCTGCGCTGCCCTGGCGCGGGGTGTTTTTTATTGCATTGATGATAGCAGAAATTCCAGGCGGGTCAACTTTCAATGATCTGCTTTTTTGCAATTTGCCAGGCGCGCCGACCGCGTTTGTGGAAAAATGGATTGCGAAGCCATGCGAGGAAGCGAGCTTGCGCCATGCGCCAGTCGCGGCCCTGGCGCTGCGCGTCGGCGATGTTGCCGAGCGCGCAGGCGCGGCGGATAGACGGCGCGCTCGTCGCGTGTCCGAGCTCGGCGGCGAGCACGACGGCCTCGGGGATCGTGATCCACTTGCGGCCCAGGCGCTCGTCCACGTCGCTGATCTCGCCATCGTGCCGGCCGCCGTCGAGCAGGCGAGTGAGCTTCGCGGCGATGCGCTTTAGGTCGGCGCGGCTGCCGAGGATCATCACCTGCCCGTCAGCGGGATCGGCGGGATCGGCGGCGGCTAATGCGTAGAGCGGCTCAGAGTGAGAGCCGTCTATGATGGGGTGGAGGGTGATCTTGAGTGCGGTCATGGTTTTTTTCCTGAAAGGATATGCCCCGGCGCGATGGCCGGGGCGGGTGGGGCGATATGCGGTTGTGGGGTGGCTCGTTCACGAGATGCGCTTGTCTCCGACGAACCAGGCCCATTCGTTGAAGCGGTGGTCGAAGCACCATTCTGCCTCTGCCACCTCGACCCCGCGCGCCGTCGGCGCGGAGTGCGTCTCGATGTAGGCTTCGGCCTCGGCCTGCGTCATTGGATCGCTGGCCCATCCGTTGAAGTAGTCAACTACCTTATACATGGTGTTCTCCAGTGTGTGAGTGTTTCGGCTGCGCTTCATTGTTGGTATTATAAGCGTATACGCTATATTTGTCAAGATAGCAGTTTTGTTCTACTTTTGGCGGATGGTCGCCGCCAGCGCCTCGACCGCGGTAGCCATGCGCCGCGTGCTGGCGTCAATGCGACCGAGTACGTCTTTCAACTCGTGCAGATCGGCGAGCATGATGGCGATTGCGAGCGCCGCCTGCCGCGTGTTGTGTTCGGTGTCGAGCTGCACGTTGATGCTCTCGCCACTCGCCAGCATGAGCAGGCCAATCGGGAGCGCCGCCGCGCCGCCAATCCCGACCAATAGTTTTGTGATGAATTCAAAATCCGCCATCACTGAGACGACCACAGCCACCGGCCCGACGATTGCCGCCAGACTGCCGATGAACGTCAGCGCCTCGGCAATTGCGCGCAGCGTGCCATAGCGTTTTTCAATCGGCTTTTCGTCCATCATTCCTCCCCGTTGCCCTCACGCTTTTTCGCGCGCTCGATGACCTTCTTGATCGCCGTCCGCTCCTCGTCTTTTAGCTTGTGCCAATGAGCTTCAACCTGATATAGCCCCTCATCCGGCCGGGGAAATCCCAACACATCGTAGACCTCCAACCCCAACCTAAGCGAGAGGATATAGGCGTTGCCGTGAGATGGCCGCCGTTTCCCATTCAGCCATTGGTTCACGGTCATATTCTCAAAGCCCAACCACTCGGCAAACTGACCTGCCGTCCTCCGTCCTCCCTGCCGCTTTTGCCAATCAAGGAATTTGTTTTCAAGCCAAGAAGCGAATTTTGTCGTTTCCATGTCCACATTTTACGGTATGTAGAGCGTTAGTAAAACTGACTATTGACTTTTTACAAACATCGTTTATTATCCAATCCATGATTACTTCTCGTTCACTGAACCAATCGCAACTGATCATCAAAGCCCGGAGTGATCATGGCGCTACGCTTGAGCAGCTCGGGGAATTGTTTGACTGCACAAAGCAGCGCATTCAGCAAGTCGAGAAGGGCGTCCACGATCTTCCCATTGAGCGCATCGAAATCCTAGCAAGCAATAAACACGCGCCGGAGTGGGCGCGCAACCTCGCCTTCCAACTCTGGATGCTGTGCCTGATAGACGATTACGCAGAGATGTTCGCGCAGTTGGAAACCCTCGGGCGGATCGTATTCCCCAACAATGGAGCGAAGCGCACATGACCCCTCTCGTCATCTCCCCCATGCACGACGACCAGAGCGACGGCTGGAAGCATATTGACGGCGGCGGCTTCTATGCCCAGGCCAAAATATACCTCACGCCGAGCAAGCATGGCCTCCTCGGCGGGCGCATCTCCAAGCTCACCATCTGGCGCTCGGAAGACGACCCAACATCCCCCAACGAAATTTTCAACTACGACCGCGGTTTCGACTTCGGCTACTGGCTGATTGACGGTTGGCCGCTGGCGCTGTTCATCCGCCAGCTCGTCGAGCAGGTGGACGGGCCGCGGCGCGGGTGGTGGCTGGGTTTTCTGTGGGGCTACGTGGTGGGCCGCGTGAAGGCGGTGTTCCGCTTTTCGTGGCAGGCGCGCCGTGATTGACCAGGCAACACTCAACGTGATCATGGTCTGGATCGCCATGCTCATCGTCGCTTGTGCGATCTACCTGATGATCGCGGACCCGAGCAAACAATAACACGCGCGGTGGTGGTCGTCTCCGTTGAGCTGCGCGCCCGGAGCGCCGCCTGGAATTCGCCGGTTCAAATCCGGCCCGCGCACCAACAAGGCATAGCCTTGTATTAGCCAGCAGTTCATGTGTCCGAAGTGCTGGTGCGACGGGTGCGAACGTGCCTGGCCCGCGCGAATGTTGCGGCGCTATTTGGTCTGGCCTGTGAAAGCTAGCTGGGTTCGGCGTGGGGCACAGCACGCCGAACTTTTCAACCGGTTGCGGAGGGAAAACATCATGCCAACCAACGTAGATCAACTTGTCGAGCAGTACATCACCACGCACGCGAATGCAGAGGCTAAACGGCAGGCGCAGACCCAGGCCGAATTAGACGCTGCCGAAAGAGAATTCTTAGAGTTGTGCCGCGTCTGGATCGGCGACTTATGGGACGTGCTGCAACCGGGGACAATCAAAGTCTCCACCGATAACAGCTATGGCCCGCGCTTCTTTCTTCCGGTCACGTTCGAGGGGGTTGAAGGCGAGCTCTTCTTTGCCATCTCCGGCTTCTTTGATCGCGCGAACCTGAAATTCAAAGGCGTGAAAAAGATCGAGCTCAAACAGGAGCATGATAAAGCCGTGCCGATCTCCGACGAGGAATGGGGCCGCGTGTTCGCCGAAGTGCGCGCGCGCATCGTCGAAGATCAGGCAGCTGCCGAGCGCAAGGCAGCTGCCGAGCGCGAGCAGGACATTCGAGGATACCAAAACAACATCAGCTACTCCAGCACGATAGCCGATGCCAATCAGTACGCCGACGAAGCGGAGGCCAAATACCCAGGCGTCGCCTGGCGAGCGCTCGTCGAAAAGCGCCTGGCAGAATTCATCCAGGCCGAAAACGAAGTTCGGCGCGAAACGGAAGAGCGTGAACAGGAAGAGCATGAACACGCCGAGCACCATCGCGCCATGCAGGAACGCGCCGCGCTGGTGTGGTTTCCGTTCACTATCTGGAAAATCTCGTTCGTCGCGCGCACACCGGAGATCGAGGATGGCGAAGAGCCGTTCTACGTTGACAACGCCTACTGTTTGGAACCGGAGCCAGATGCCGAGGGTTGGTGGAAGACCGTCTATCGCGGCGTGGTGAGGTTCAGCAAGTTCCCCAACACGCTCCGCCTTGACCAGATCGAAATCACCGACCCGGAGATGGGGGAGGCCAAACACGTCTGCGATGGTGAGTGGAACTACGGCGTGCAGGTGCGCATCCCTCCGCCCGGCGCGCTGCGCATCGAAGATACGAACGTGCCCATAGCGCTCCTGGAGGCCTGACGTGACCATCTGTGCCCTCCCCGGCTGCAACATCCCTGTTCCCGAAAACGGCAGCGGCCGGCCGCGCGATTACTGCTGCGACGCGCACCGGCAGATCGCCTTTCGCTTCGTCCGCTCGTATTGCAGGCGCAGCGGCCTCGTGTCGCTGCTCGCAAATATGTTGATGGCCGCGGCCGCGTGGCAATCTCTGAACTGCCGATACGATTACGACCAGTGGCTCAATTTCCGTGCGGCGATGAACGCCATCGCCGCGCATCCCCTCGTGGGTTCGCGGCTCCCGACTGGATCGGGAGCCGCTGTTCCCTCCTCGCAACCCCTGCCCGGCGCTGCCCACACTCCCTCCCCTGAAAGCGCCGGGCAGGGTGGGGAGGTTGATCGTTGAACCCCCTCTCCGATTATCACCTCACCGCGCTCCACGCCTCCGCGATTTCGGATGACGTGATCCGCGAGCGCGGCTACCGATCAGTCACGCAGTCCGCCGAGCTGCGCAAGCTCGGTTTCAGCCCGGATCAATCCAAACAGGTCCCCGGCCTGCTGCTCCCGCTGCACAGCACGGATGGGCAGTCGCCGATCTACATCTACCGGCCCGATAATCCGCGCGTGTTCGAGGACAAACGGCACCGCGACGAAAACGGCCAGCACCCGAACAAGATCATCAAATACGAAATGCCGAAGGGCGCGCGGATGCGCCTCGATTGCCCGCCGCGCTGCAAGCCCATGCTCGGCGATCCCAAAATCCCGCTCTGGATCACCGAGGGCCAGAAGAAAGCCGATGCGCTGGCGAGTGCCGGCCTGTGCAGCATCGCCATGCTCGGCGTGTGGAATTTCGTCGGGACGAATGAGCACGGCGGCAAGGTCTGGTTATCCGACTGGACTGACATCGCGCTCAACGGGCGCTCCGTCCGCATTGTGTTTGACAGCGACGTGATGGTCAAGCCGGACGTGCGCGCGGCGCTCGACGTGCTGACCAAGCGGCTGCAATCGAAGGAGGCAAAGGTTGATGCGGTATACCTGCCCTCCGGGCCGAACGGCAAGATCGGCGTGGATGATTTTCTGGCCGAGGGGCACAGCCTCGACGAGCTCAACGCGCTGGTCGAAGCGCCACGCCCGGCCCCGCAGGCCGCACCCGATTCGTTCACGCTGCTCGACGACGCGCCCCCGACCATCTCGCGCCCGCTCGCGCTGATCGCCGGGCGGGCCTACGCCGCGACGTGGATTTATGGAGAGCGGAGGCGCACAGAATTCAAGGACAAAAAAAACGGCGAGGTGCTGCGGATCGCTCCGCAAGTCACCTCGGAGCGGCGGCGCTTCATCCTGCGCGACGACGGCGCGCTCTTCGGCGACGACGAGATTCAGGCGCGCGACGTGCTGCCGCTCTCGAAGCTCGGGGTGACCCTGCACCTGCCGGACATGCCGCCTCCCGAAAAATTGTGGTCGAAGCGCGGCATCAGCGCCTACATGACCGGCTACCGTCCCGATCCCGCCGACGTGTTCAAGCGCGTCAAGGAAGTCGTCAGCCGGTTCATGGACTTCGATCTCTCGCTCGCCGACCAGGACCAGATGGCGGCGCTGATTGCGTGCTACGTGCTCCACACCTGGCTGCTGGATGCGTTCGGGAGCGCGGGGTTCCTGTGGGTCAACGGCGAGCGGGGGACGGGCAAATCCACGCTCATGCTCGTCATCTGCGAGCTGGCGCATTTGGGGCAGGCGCTCAGCCCGAGCGGAAGCTTCGCCGCGCTGCGCGACATCGCCGACTACGGCGCGTGTATGGGCCTCGACGACGCGGAGAGCTGGACCAACCCGGAGAAAACAAACCCGGACATCCGCGCCATCGTGTTATCAGGCAACCGGCGCGGCGTGTTCGTGCCGGTGAAGGAAGCGCTGCCGAACGGGAACTGGCAAACGCGCCGGGTCAATTGCTTCTGCCCGCGCGTGTTCACGGCCATCCAAAAACCGGACGACACGCTTTCGAGCCGCTGCATCGTCATCCCCCTCACGAAGAGCGACGACACGCGCAAGGCGAACGCGGATCCGTTGGAGCACACTCTGTGGCCGCACGACCGGCAGAAGTTGATGGACGACCTGTGGGCGCTCGCGCTCGCGCGCCTGAGCGAAATGCCAACGCACGATCTATGGGTCAGTCAAAACTCGCAGATCGTCGGGCGCGACCTCCAGCCCTGGCGCGGGCTGCTGGCTGTGGCGGCCTGGCTCGATGCGGCCGGCGTCGCCGGTCTGTGGGCGCAGATGTCGGACATCGCGTTCAACCGCTACCAATCCGAACGGCAGGAGCTGGAGGTCGCCGATCTCAACCGCCTGGTTGCGCGTGCCATCCGAGAGATCGCGGCCTCACAGCCCGAACGAAATCAATGGTCATTTTCTTCATCCACCATCGCGGAAACTATCAAGCGCATGATCGAGGACGAGGAGATTGATTTTGGAACTGACCGACTTGGAGCGAGGAGCATTGGAAGGAAAATCGGCAAGCTGCGCTTGAAGAAAGACCCGACCGCACGCCCCCGACAATGGTTGATCTCCAAGCGCGTTTTGGACAGGGTTTTGAGCGCAAATCGCCTCCCAAGTCTGTTGCAACAAGAAACCCTCCCGGCCTCTCTAAGTAATGGTGTTGATGGTGTTGATGGTGTTGATGGTGTCAACAACGCCATTTCCTCCAACAACACCATTATTCCAGATGGGTCTGAAAGCGAAAAAACAGCAATTTCTGAACCTGAGGCGCTGAAAGAGGGCTACCTGTGACCCCGCGAGATGCTATCGGCGAGCTTGAGCGCATGGGGTATGAGTTCACGCTGCTCACCGGCGCGGTCGTGCGCTACAAGTGGTCTGCGGGACGTGCGAATTCTGAAACTGTGTGGCTTGGCGATGGCTCCGAATGCTTTGGCAACCTCGACGATGCGGACCGGTCCCGCGCGCAGAAACTGCTCGACTACCTCGCGGCTCACAAGCCGGGCATGATCTCCGTCCTCGAGCGCCGCGACCTGAGCATGCCCGGCGACCTGAGCGCGCCCGGCGACGTGGTGAAAATCGAACTGATCGGCGAGTATCTCGCAGAGCACGGCTACCGCGTGGTGCGCGCCTCGTGGCCCGAGCGCGAGCCGAGGCCGCTGCTGATCGTCGAGGATCGCGTTTAGCGGTGGAGGCCGAATGCCGTCAGAGACGTTGACGCCGGTCGAGGAGGAATTCCTTGATCTGGTCGAGCGCGAGTGCGAAGAAAACGGATTGGCGGTTGGCGTGTTCAATGTCGGCGTCGTGATGGGCGGGATGGCGTACAGCGTGGCTTACGAAGCATTCATTTCTCTGCGCAAGAAGAAAATGATCCGGGCGCGCAAATTGCGCAATCAACAGGGCCAGCCCTGGGCCATCGAAAGAGAGACATCGTGAAAACATTTGCATTCAATCAACCGGTGACCTTGAAAACTGATCCGACCTTCCTCGGCTACGTCTGGGCGCAGGTCATAGACGAATCCGGCGTCGAGCAGGTGATGGTGTCCGTCAAACATCCGGGCAAGACAAAATTCCACATCAACAGTAACGAGGCATTGCCCGAAGTGGATGTCGAGCCAACGGAAGATCGCAAGACGCGCGTGAGTGCAGCATGGCAAAGATCAACGGTGGATTGATCGTCTTCGCAATCGTCGCCGCGGCGGTGGGCGGGCTGATGTTCTCCGGCCTCGCCGCGCGGCGCGATCCGGCCGTCATCGCCGCCATCGCCGCGCAGGAGCGCGCGAAGGCCGCGAAGCTCAACGCGCAGGCGGACGTGGCTCGCGCCGCCGCCGACCGCGCGCAGGTTGACGCTCAGGCGCAGGCCGCCGCGCTCCCCGCCATCGTCGCCAGCATCCGCATGACCGCGCTCGGGGTCGGGATCGCCGTGGTGATCGCGACGGTGGGCATCGCGCTCGCGGTCGTGATCCTGGCGACCACGCGGGCGATCACGATCTACCCGAACGCGAACGGCCAGTGGCCCATCATCGCCGACCGGAGGCGGGGCGGGGCGCTGCTGCTCGTGGACACGTCCCGCGCGCTCGGGCCGGTGATGTTGATCGGCGCGGATGGCGTCGAGATGCCGCTGCCCGCGAGCGAGGAGAGCGCTCTGCAACTCGCCACGCAGGCGCAGGCCTCCACGACGATGATCGGGATCGCGGCGCGCAGCGATGGACCGATGTCGAACGTGACCGAGCGCATACAGCAGGGCGCGAAGGCCCTCCCCGCGCCGACGTTCGACAACGTGCGGCTCGTGTACGTGAAGAACGGCAATCAGACCAAAGCGCAACGCGAGATGCAAGACCTGGAGGAGATCATCAGGATCGGATGGGTGACGGGATTGCAGCGCAGCCGGTGGCTCGGAAAAAATTTCAGCGGCACTGGAAACCGCATCGGTCGCTCTTACTACGACACCATCATGCAGAAATTTCAGCGAGCCGGTCTGATCGAAGATCGCGGCGGCGACGGGTGGGCGCCGCTCGTCCCGGTGGATGAGGCGCTGGATGCCTTCGGGCTGGCGCACAACGCGGACTAGGATGCCATCTACGGCACTTCTATCAGGGTTTCTATCAGGCATATGGTCATCACAGACACTAGGCAACGGAACACCTTCATAAATGCCCTTGTGTCAATTTTGGGAACATCCATACCAACACGGTCACAACTGAGCGAGTTGGGGCGATGGGCGCAATTGGAGGTGGGTAGGTCAAGGCCATTCACTGGCGGGTATCTGTATTTGTTATTGCATCCCGACAAGTGGCCGGAATTTGGCATCAACCCACAACTCTATCACGCGATCTTGCGCCGGGCCGGGATGGAAGCGTTGAACGGCGTCCACAAAGTTGAGATCGTGACGCACGTCAAAGTGCGCGAGGGCGCGGTGGTGCTGGCGAAGTCTCGGCGCTGCGCGCGCCGGCGATGTGGTGTGCATTTCGTGCCCGTCACGCCCAATCAAAAATTCGATTCGGAAAACTGTGAGCGGCGAGCAGCGGCCTCCCGTCGCAGGCGTCGCCGAGAGAAACGGCGGCGCAACAAGTCGGGCCGCAGGATGAGATAGCATCATGAAAAAACGTCAACGGCCAAACCAGATTTCACTTGAGCTATCGCCGGTCGTCCGCCTGAAGCTCGACGAGATTGTGTTCCTGGCAAAGCGGTCTCATCCAAAGATGACGCGCGCAGAAGTGTTTGCAAGAATGATTTCAGATCTGCATAGGACACTCACCGTTGCTAAACTCCTGCCGCTTCCAACGCCGCCAGAGATTGTAGACCTGACAGCCAGCCTGGGCCGCAATGGAAACGGAGATAGGCCGAATGGAGAATAGTGGCTCTGGCACATTTGCGCTTTTTCGCGGGCCATCGGAGGCCGGAGGGGGTTGGGCAGCCGGGTTGGGTCGGGCCGGGTGGGCAGGCTGAGCGTGATAGAAACTATTTTCAAACGAGAGAAGGGAAGGGTAGGGCGATGAATGGGAAACAACACGCACTCATTGGGGCGGGCATATACCTGGGGGTAAATTACTTCTTAGGCTTCGTCCCCTCCACACCCGCGCCCCTCGCCCTCGGCGCGGGCATCGCCGTGCTCGGCGCGTGGCTGCCGGACATTGATCAAAATAATTCGACCATCCGCCAGCGAACCGGGACGGCGCGCGGGCAGGGGCCGCTCGGTGTGTTCGGATGGATCGGCGGCATCCTCGCCGCGGTGCTCGGCGGACATCGCGCCGTCACGCACACCGCGCTCGCCTGCGGGCTGCTGGCCTGGGCGCTGTTGAATTTCACGCCGCAGAACTGGCGCGGCTACGTGATTGCGTTCGTGATCGGCTACATCTCTCATCTCATCGCCGATATGCTCACCGAGGGCGGCGTGCCGCTCTTCTGGCCGCTGAGCAAAAAGCGGATCGGATTGCGGAGGTAAGCATGAGCGGCGAAATCACTCTGCTGATCGTGTGTTGCGTCTGGCCGTTCGTGGGCGTGCTCGTCGGATGGGGATTGCGCGGCGCATATGAAAAGCGCCGGGCTGTGGTGCAGGAACAATGACGCCAAAATTCCACGCCTGGCTTGCGCACCTGGCGAACCGCGACGCGACGCTGGCAAAGCTCGCGCTCTTCGCCATTGGCCTCGTCGTCGCGTGGGAGCTGCTGCGCTTCGTGCCGCCGACGTGGTCGGCGCGCCTGCGCCCGCTCTACATGATCGGCGTGCTGGTGATCTTTTTCGGGACCGCAGCATTGATCTATTTCGGGGCGCAGCCGTGAGCACACACGATCTTCTAGTCTTGATCCAAGTGATATTTTATATCTCGCTGATAATCGGCGGCACATCATTAGTGCTTTGGACTTTGTTCTCTCCCCGTTTCATTTGCCATGTCTGCGAGAATGAAAAACACAAGATGAGCCATCTTGAATATGAGCTGTGTGGTGGTAAGCATTGGAGGTGCCCGCAGTGACCGCCATCACCGCGAAGCTCACCAACTGGTGGCGCAGCCGCGAGGACGACCTCGGCGATGTGTGGCCGTTCCTACTCGTCGCCGATGCGCTTTATCTTTTTCGGATCGGGGCCGCGCCGCTCTGGTATGACGAGGCCGCCTCCGCCTGGTTCGCTCAGGTCCCGCTCGCGAACATGATCATCGGCACGGCCAGCGACACCCACCCGCCGCTGTATTACCTGCTGCTCTCCCCCATCGGCCATCTCTACAACTGGTCGCCCATCGCGCTGCGCCTGCCCTCGGTGCTATTCGCGCTGCTCACGCTCTACCTCGTGAGGCAGATCGCGCGCGAGCTTCACCTGAGCCAGACCGCGCAAACGATTGCACTCGGGCTGATGGTGCTCTCGCCGTTTCAATTGCACTTCGCACAGGAAGCGCGCATGTACGCGCTCTTGCAAGCGCTCGTGCTCGGCGCAACGCTCGCCGCGCTGCGCAAGCAACTGCTGCGCTTCGCGCTCCTCAGCGCGCTCTCGTTGTGGACGCACAACTATGGCTTATTCTTTTTGGTCGTCAACTCCGGTGTGCTGGCGTGGGTCGTATGGCAGACAAAACCGCGCTGGCCGGTTTTCGAGACGGGCCTGATCGTCGCCATCGTGAGCGGCGCGGCGTTCGCGTTGTGGTCGCCGTGGGCCTGGGTGCTCTACCAGCAGATGCGCATTGTGGCGGGCGGCTACTGGATCATGCCGGTGACGCCCGGATCGGCGGTGTTTGCGCTGACCAATCTCATGTACGCCTTCACGATCCCGCCCTGGCTCGCGCCGATGGGTGTGATCGTGGCCGTGGGCCTGATCGCCTGGCTCACGATCCTGACGCTGCGGACCCGCGCGCCTGAGGCGCTGTTGCTCCTGTGGCTCGTGCTCGCGCCCGCGCTGCTGGCCGTGATCGTGTCCATTGTCTGGCGGCCCATCCTGTTGTTTCGCGGCCTCGCGCCCAGCCTGCCCGCGCTGTTCCTGCTGGCCGGGTGGGCGTTCGCGCAACTGCCGCGCGCCCGGCAGTTGTACGCCGCGATCCTGATCGTCCCGCTCTTCGTCTCTGCCATCATCGGTCAATACCTGTGGACGCCGGATCAGAAGAGCGCCGAGGATCAACAGGTGCTCGACGAGCTGCGTGCGCAGTGGCAGCCAGGCGACCTGGTCATTCACAGCAACGAGGGCTATCTGGTCGAGTGGCACCTGCGCGGGGCGGACCTGCCGCAGGTGATGCTGCCGCGTACCTGCCCGCTTGGAAACCTCGGCGGGATCGCCCAGGCGACGCGCGAGGCGCTCGGCATGGTGGACGCCGATCCCGATACGTTGAACTGGCGGCGCGCGTGGTTCGTGTATCTGGTGTTCCCGACCATCACGCAATGCGATGCGAACATGGCGGACGCCTTTCTCGCCACGCACGCGCACCGGCTGGCGTTCGCCATCCAGGGCGACGAGTTTGTGGAGGCCAACATATGGCTCGTCACTCGTTGACCATTGCGCTTACTGTATCCTTCGCCTATCTGTTCACAGACATGCTCGTGTGGCGGATGCCCTTCGATTTTGTTGTGGTGATCTTCATCGCCGCAATTGTGGTGGCGGCCTGGCTGCTCATCTGGAAGCGGAAGACCGGGCCGGTTCCATTGGCGCGCCCATTCGTGTTGTATGGAACGGCGTTTGTCATCACGGTTTTATTTTCAATTTCTCTCGATCACTCGTTGAACGAATTTCTGTTGCCGGTGATCTCTGTGATCATGTTCGTGCTCGCAGCGCAACTTGCGATGGTCTGGCCTCCGCACATCTTCTTGGCCGCGATGCGAAACGCAAGCTGGCTGCTCATTGTCGTCATTATACTTATCACGCTCTTTCGGGCGGTGACGGGCGGCGATCTACGCCCGCCCTCTCCGAATGTGCTCGCCGCCGTTTTCAATCTGCTGCTGCTGCCGTCGCTCGTCGAATTCGTCGAGCGGCCACGGAGGGCGCTGGCGATCTGGATCGTGGCCGCGCTCGCGCTCGTCTTCGTCACGGCGAGCCGTGGGGGCTGGTTTGGCCTGGCGGCGGGCCTGATGGCGCTGGCCGCCTATTACAGGTCAAGGCTGGCCGCGTTTTGGGGGCAGGGAATTAGATTTTGGCCGCTCGCGGTTCCGCTTGGGGCCATTGCCGTCATTTGGCAAATTACACGCATTGACCATAGCGCCCGGTGGAATTTCTGGCTCGTGGCAACGGCGATCTTTCTCCGCCGCCCGCTCTTAGGCAGCGGGCCGGGGACGTTCAATCTCTTCTGGTTGCATCTCTACCCACCGCCGGCGTGGCAGGCGATGCACGCGCACTCGATGATTTTCAACACCGCCGCCGAGCAGGGCATCGTCGGATTGATCGCGCTGGCGGTCATGGCGCTGGCCGTGGTGCGCGTGGCCTGGCGTGATGTCGGTCTGCTCGCCGCGGTGATGGCCTTCGCCGCGCACAGTCTGGTGGACAGTCTGAACGTCGCGCCCGCCGTGATGATCACGCTGGCGGTGCTGCTTGGGTCAAGACTTGGAGGTTTATCACATGAGCACAGATTACGGACTGAAATGCCTTACCTGCAACAAGTCAATCGTTCCTGACAACCTGGGCGCGTATGCCATCCCCGATGTATTGAAAGCAATCAATGCGCTGTCTGATTTGCAGCGCGCTGTGAATGCGCTTAGGGGCTTTGGGGTTTTGGATATAGAAGTCAGCGCATATTGGTGCCCAGAAAGGTTCAGCGACCTTTTGGATTTTGCAGCCGAGCACCATCAACACAGGCTGGTAATTGTTAATGAGTATGATCGTGAGGGCCCGCCGTGATGATCGTGCTGGCGGTGCTGCTCGGATCGAGACTTGGAGGATTGAATGCTTTCAAAAATTCGGAAGATGTCGCCGGGAAAAAAGAAGATGGCAATACGGTTTCTCAAATGGCTGTTGAAGTATAAGATTTTCAGAAAGGGCTAACCAACGAGTGTCATCTCTCGACAAGCTGATCGTTCATCCGGTCGAAGAGCCGGAACCAAAAAAGCCCGACATCATTGACCGCCTGGCTGCGCGCTGGCAGCGGATTGAAATGCAGCTGGATACGTTGGCGGATAGGTTCCCGCGCCCGGTGGATCGAGTGGAGGCCTGGCTGACGGCGCAGCGTGATCGCGTCGCCGAAAACAAACTGCTGCGCGCGTCGGAGAAGGCCGAGCGCGAGCGCCGCCGCAAGTTGCAGCACGAGCTGGTCGTCGAGTCGTGGAAATACATGGGGCGCATGATCGGGGTGAGCAGGCGTTTCACGGAGCTCTCGCACAAATACCCGAAGTCCGAACGCGAGGAAGAGGGGATCAAGATCAACACCATCGGCTTCACGCACGTGGTCATGACGCCCGAGGTGCTGTATTTCAAGGTGGACACCATCCATTCACCCGAAAACGTGCGCATCTCCGCGCTATCCAGCGACGACACGCTGATGAGCATGAGCATGTCGTGCGAGAAGCGCGTGAGCTGCGAGTACGACCCGGAGAAAGGCTTCTGGTACATCATCGAGCGGGCGAGCGGGACGCGCGGCATTCCCTTCCACGTCCGCCTCGACGAGATCTGGGCCACGCGCAAACCGTCCTACGATGGGCTGGCAATCCCGTTCGGGATCGGCGGCAACAAGCGCGCGATCTGGTACTCGCCCACGCAGTTCTCATCCCTGCTCGTGGCCGGCGCGACGGGAACCGGCAAATCGAATTTCGTGAACGTCGCGATCTGCACGTGGATCCGTTTCAACTCGCCGCGCATGTTAAAGCTCGTGCTGATCGATTTGAAGAACGGCGTGGAGCTGGCGAACTACGAAAAAATCCCGCACCTGCTGCGCTACAAGGCGCTCGAGGAGAAGTACGACCCGGAGGGCGGCGGCGAGGAAACGGGCGTCGAAGACAAAGACCGCGCCGATACGGTGATCGCCGAGACCGGCGCGCTGATCTCCGAGGACAGCAAAGCGGAGGGGATGCGCGCCGCATTCGTGGATTCGCCGCGCAAGGTCATGCCGCTGTTGCGTGCGTTATATTGGGAGGGCTGGCGTCGGCTGGCGCTGCTGCGCCGCGCGAAGTGCCGCGACATCGGCACTTACAATTGGAAACATTACCGCACCGCTCTATCGCACATCATTGTGGTGTTCGACGAGCTGGCGCAGTTGGTGAGCTTGCCGAAAGGCGATGAGGAAAAAGCGAAGGAATTATTTGGGCAGATCGCCGGGCTGTTTCGCGCGGCGGGCATCTACGTGATGCCGTCTACGCAGCGCCCCGATAAGACCGTGATCACTGGCATCATCAAACAGAACTGCCCGGCGCGGCTCGCGTTCGGGTGCTCGGACATGCACTCGTCCATGTTGATCATCGGCGACGGCAGCGCGGTGGGCCTGAACCCGCGCGGGCGCGCGAAGCTGCAATGGGGCGGGCGCATCCTCGAAGTCCAGACCCCCTACATGCCGGATCAGGTGATCAACAGCGTGATCGAGCAGGCCATGCAGGGCCAGTACGAGCAGGTCGAGATCAAAAAGCACGACGTGAGCGAGGATGAGATTTTCCGCGTCGGGCTGGAGGTCTTCGGCGGGGATCTGCCGCTGCGCGAACTGTGGCGGCACTTCCAGTCCCAGGAACGGTTGATCGCGCGGGATGAGGTCGGCGAGATCCTCAAGCGCTACAGCGGCAAGGAGATCATGATCAAGGGCGTGCTCTATCGCGTCGAGCCGCCCGGCCAGAACCGCCCGGCGCAGTTGGTCGTGGTCGAGGAAGCCGAGACGCCGGCATGATCGTTTTTTCCGGCGATGCTGGCTGCCGAACCCGCCATTTCGAGCGATGGGCGCCGGCAGACATCGCTGCAAGCGGCGATGGGATCCGGATCCCGCAACGCCAGTTTTGGCGATATTGTCGGCGAGCTGCAGGATCGTCAGAAACGGCGAGGTGATCACGTGACCTATCCAGGCGGCAAGGGCGGCGCAGGCGTGTACCAGGCGATCATCAATCTGATGCCTCCACACCGCGTCTACGTCGAGCCGTTCCTGGGCGGCGGCTCCATCCTGAAGCTCAAGCGCCCGGCGATCGCCAGCATCGGCGTGGATAGCGATGAGCACGTGGTCAACGACTGGCTCGGCCAGGCCCCCGCATGCTGCACCGTCATTCACGGCGATGCGATATCGTTCCTGCGCGGCTACGACTGGCGCGGCGACGAGCTGGTGTATTGCGACCCGCCGTACCTGATCGAAACTCGCTCCTGCCAGCGTCCGCTCTACCGGCACGAGTTCACCGAGGAGCAACACATCGAACTACTGCGGCTCATCAAATGCTTGCCGTGCATGGTGATGATCTCAGGCTACTACTCTGAACTTTACGCGACGGCGCTCAACCGCTGGCGCGCGGCGAGATTCACGACGACGACGCGCGGTGGCAACATCGCCGAGGAGTGGGTATGGATGAACTTCCCGCCGCCGCTTGAATTGCACGACTACCGCTACCTGGGCCGCAACTTCCGCGAGCGCGAGCGCATCAAGCGCAAGAAACTGCGCTGGTTGAACCGGCTCCACCGCATGGATAGCCTGGAGCGCCACGCGATCATGATGGCAATTGGGGAGTTTTGGGTCCGTACCGCCGAGGACAGCGATGCCGACGTTGGCATCGTCACATCTGACGTGCCTCGAGGCACGCCGGAAACGGCGATAGCGGCCGCCATCGGCGCGGATGGCGATGAGGGCCTTACTCGCCACAAATGACGATGGGCGCGGCTATCGTCATTTGTGGCGCTGCCAGCTGTGCACCATCGTCGAAAATGACGTATGCCGCCCGGGCGCCATACGCCAGAAATGGCGGTGCTGGCCACCACCAACGAAAACGGCGATGTCCGATCGGACATCGCCGTTTCTGATGTTGCGGACCCGAACGATCACCGCGCCTGGTTGAGCCACCACCCGGCCCACACCGCCGCGGTCGCCAGCAGGCCCAGCGCGAACGGCAGCCATTTGACACCACGCCGCCGGCGCGTCTTGAATAACTCCGGCTCGTTGAGCGGGTCCGTGCCCGGCTCGGCCATGATGAACTTCGGCCCGAGGCCGAGCAACATGAAAATGCGGTGTCTGAATTTCATAGGAACGGGATGCTCTCTTTGATGATGATCCAGACCCCGCGCACGACCCGGCCAATGTTGAGCACGATCACGATGGATAGCGCGAGCAGCGGGATGCGCAGATCGAAGAATGTGGCGGCCACGCCGAAGTACACCGCGATGGGCGAACCGATGAGATTTCTAACGATCTCGGTGAGCGAGCTTGGCTCGTGGTAGGGCGCAAACGCATAGATGTTGTCCAGGAACACCGTGAGCTGCGCCAGCAGCGGCCCCCAGAAGTTGTTAGGCACTTTGATGTCTGGCGGGCAGGGCTTATTGGCGGGCCAGTTGTACGTCCATCCGCCCTCGTCGCCGGGTACCTCGTCGGAGCGGCCCACCGGCGAGGAGAG
>DATDRS010000459.1:0-5391 GCA_035291605.1 Anaerolineales bacterium
GGGTCAACCCGGATTCCTCGTGGACCTCGCGGAAGAGCGCGGCCTCGACCGGCTCATCCGGCTCGACCGTGCCTGCCGGGACCTGCACGCCCGCTTCGGGGAAGTCGCGGTGCGTGAAGACAAGAAGCTGCGTGCGGCCATTACGGCGGCGGGTGATGTAGGCCAGGACCTTGTGCTTCATCGTGTCTTGTCTACTGCATATTCCGTCATTGCGTAGTGCGTAGACGGAATACGCAATACGGAATACGTTCACGCCAACGCACTCAGCCCCTCGACGAGCCTCTGCGCCGCCCCAAGCGTCCTCTCCACCGGCGTCGCGTACGAGAAGCGAATCCACTCCCCGCCATAATCCGAGAAGAAGCCGCCCGGCACGACGGCTAGGCCGTGCTGTTCGGCGAGGTACTGGCCGAGCGGCTCGGTGTCCTTCCAGCCTTTGGCCTTGAGCCACTTGCCCACGTGGATGAAGGCGTAGTAGCCCTTGCCGATGATGTGCTGGAAGTTGTGCTCGACCAGGAAATCCGTGAGCGCCTTCCGGCTCTCGTTCGTCGGCTCGACGATAGAGCGTGTGACCTGCTCGTAGCCTATCTCGTACGCCGCCATCGCCACGGCGAGCGAGTAGAAGCTGGGGACGACCGTATGGGAGGCGCGGGCGGTGATGAACTTGACGACTTCCTCCGAGGCAATGAGGTGGCAGTTGCGGATGTTCGAGCCGCCCAGCGATTTCGTCAGGCCGTCGAGGAACATCAGCCGCCTGCGCTCGCTGGCGTCGAAAGGCTGGATGAAGGTGTTGAGGTTCATCGGTTGTTCGTCGGTGACGTAGTGGTACATCCAGTCGAACAGCACGAAGGCCGCGCCGAGGCGCAGGGCGGCTTTGGCAAGCGCGGCCTGTCTTTCGGGCGAGAGGGTCAGGCCGGTCGGGTTGTCGGGGCAGGTGATAATGAGGCCGGCGATCTTGCGCCCGCTGCGGGCCGCAAACTCGACGCAGGCCGCGAGCGAATCCTCGGAATACGCCCAGCCTTCGTTGGCGCGCCCAGGCGCGAGTAGGACGTTGGCGCCCACCCCGTACGGCCCCCAGGTGTACGAAATCCACGGGACGCGCGAGACGATGATCGGGTCGCCCACCCGCCTGTGGCCGAGGGCGAGCATCGCGGTGTAAGCCTTCGCCAGCGCGTCGCGCCCCCCCTGCGTGCCGATCACGTTCGCAGGGGCGAGGCCGCTGGCCGCGTCGAGCCTCCAGTACTGCTCCACGACCGCGCGGCGGTAAGCCTCCGTCCCGAAGGGCATGTCGTAGGCCGTGCCGTGTTCCAGTTGGAGTTGGTGCGCGCGCTCCAGCACCTCCTTCGGGACGCCGGGCAGGCTCGCGCCGCCGTCGCCCTGCGAGGCGTCGAACGTCTGTCCCTTGGGGTTGGATTGACGGTAAACGGCGAGGCTCTTGTTGATCAGGAACATCCGCGAGGGTGGGATAGGGGCCAGGCGGGTGAGGTAATCCCCCACCGGGATCAGGTTCTCCTCGGGGAGGGCGTACACGGGCGTGTCGGGTGAAATCATCGCTTCTCCTTTCAAGGAGGGGCTTTCAATTGCCTCTACATGGCCGCAAATAAAAAGCCCCGGTGGTATGCCGGGGCTGATGTTACCGCAAAACACGCAACGCGGGCCGAACCGACACACCTTCAGGGCATGCAATCCGTGTCGGTAGTGTTACGGCGGCTGGTGAACACGCGGTGAGTTTAGCATGGGCATCAGGAGGCGTCAACCTGCGCCCACACACAAAAACTGCCTGGGTCTTTTGTGCAAACTACCGGGACAAAATCCCGAAGTTTGTGCTATCTTCACTGGCGATGCAGTACAATTCCGGCTTTTACTTCTACGCGTACTATTTTTACGGCTTCCGCGATGGCAATGCCGTTGCTTGCGTTTGAGTAGACACCGGAAAGACTCAGCGACACTCAAAGACCGCGAAGCGCAACGGCTTCGCGGTTTTTTTATTTCACGGCGTCACGAAAGCGCGCTTCGCGTGAGCGGACGCTGAGCAACCCTGAGCGAAGTCGAAGGGTGAAGCGGTAGTCGAAGGATGCGCGGTTTCGTGATCCACCGATTTTGGGAAAGGAGGGACATGGGCTATGCCAGTACGGGGCATTCGCGGGGCGACGACCACTGAGGCCGACACAGCCGAGGCCATTCGCTACGCGACGCGCGAACTGCTGGCTGAAATGATGGCCGCCAACGGGCTGGACCCGGCGGACGTCGCCAGCGTCATCTTTACCGTGACGCCCGACTTGACGGCGGAACAGCCCGCCCGGGCCGCGCGTGACATGGGCTGGACGGAGGCGGCCCTCCTGTGCGTGAGCGAGATGGTCGTGCCCGGCGGGCTGCCGCGCTGCCTTCGCGTCTTGATTCATTGGAACACCGACGTTCACCCGGAAGCCATTCACCATGTCTATCTCCACGCTGCCGCTCGACTCCGGCCTGACCGCGCCGTTCAAACCGGTCAACCCCACACCTGAGGAGGAGGCCGCTATGATTATCGTCATGCGCCACGACGCCACCTCGAAGCAGATTGCCGACGTCGTCGCCAGGGTCGAAGTGAAAGGCCTGCGCGTCCACATCTCGCGCGGCGAGGAACGCACGATCATCGGCGTCATTGGCGACGACCGTCCGATTGACCGCACGCAGTTCGAGGTGCTCGACGGCGTCGAGAAGACCGTCCCCATCCTCAAGCCCTTCAAGCTCGCCTCGCGCGAGATGCATCCGCTGGATACGCTCGTCCCGCTCGACGGCGTGAAGGTCGGCGGCCCGCAGGTCGCCATCATCGCCGGGCCGTGCTCGGTCGAGAGCCGCGAGCAGATCCTCGAAACGGCGTTCGCGGTAAAGGAGGCCGGGGCGCTGGCCTTGCGGGGCGGGGCGTTCAAGCCGCGCACATCGCCCTACAGTTTTCAGGGTTTGGGCGAGAAGGGGCTGGAACTGCTGGCCGAGGCGCGCGAGGCGACCGGCCTGCCCGTCGTCACCGAGGCCATGTCGCCCGAACAGGTCCCGCTCGTCGCGCGCTACGCCGACGTGATCCAGATCGGCGCACGCAACATGCAGAACTACGCTTTGCTCAACACCGCCGGCGAGTCGGGGCGCACCATCCTGCTCAAGCGCGGCATGATGTCCACGATTGAAGAATTGCTGATGTCCGCCGAATACATCTTGGCGCAGGGGAACAGCCGGGTGATCCTGTGCGAGCGCGGCATCCGCACCTTCGAGCGCTACACGCGCAACACGACCGACATCAACGCCATCCCGGTGATCAAGCAGATGTCTCATCTGCCGGTCATCCTCGACCCGAGCCACAGCACCGGCAAGTGGGAGTATGTGCTGGCCGTCGCCCGCGCGGGCGTCGCCGCCGGGGCCGACGGACTGATCGTCGAGGTCCACCCGCACCCCGACGAGGCTCTCTCCGACGGCGCGCAGTCGCTCCGGCCGCAGAAGTTCGCGCAACTGGTGCAGGAAGCGCGGAAGGTGGCGGAAGCGGTAGGAAGATGTTGATAGCGAATGGCAGATAGCGGATGGCATATGGCGGATTGCGCTTGCCGGCTACCGGCTATCGGCTATAGGCTATCCGCCCTTGGCTATGGATGAACCGGGGTTTACTTCTCTCTCCAATTCTCGCGTCGCCATCGTCGGCCTGGGATTAATGGGCGGCTCGCTGGCGATGGCTTTGCGCGGCGCGCAGGCGTGCCGCGAGATCGTGGGAGTGGAGACCAACCCCGCCGTACTCGACTTTGCCCGCGCCCGCGGGGTGATTGACCGCGCCGCCGACTTTGACGTCGCGGCGCTTGACTGTGACCTGCTCATCCTCGCCACCCCTGTCCGCACCATCCTTTCCCAACTCCTGGCGCTTTCTCAATCCCCAATCACCAATCACCCATCGCCAATCCTCCTGGACCTCGGTTCCACCAAGTCTCAAATCATCTCGGCGATGGAAAGGCTGCCTCCGGCTTTTGACCCCGTCGGCGGGCATCCCATGTGCGGCAAGGAGACGAGCGGCATCGCTCACGCCGAGGCCGGCCTGTTCCGGGACAAGACCTTTGTGCTGACTCCGCTGGCCCGCACCTCGCCGTCTGCGCTGGCCCTGGCGCACGGATTGGTCGCGGCCATTGGCGCTCGCCCGCTCATGCTTTCGGCTGAGCGCCACGATGCGCTGGCCGCGATGAGCAGCCATGTGCCTTACGTGGCCGCTGTCGCGTTGATGAAGGCGGCGCAGTCCCTGGACGACGAAGAACTGTGGTCGCTGACCGCTTCCGGTTTCCGCGACACCTCCCGCCTCGCCGCCAGCGACGTTGCGATGATGACTGACATCCTCCTCACTAACCGTGCGCCCATTCTCGACGCGTTGACTCGTTGCCGGGCTGAATTCGATGCACTTATGGCGCTGATTGACGCGGGCGATCCCGAGGCCCTCGGCGCTGCCCTCGCCCCGGCTCAGGCCGGGCGAGCAGAATTATTCAAATGACCCTCACGCGCTCCCCGGCTTCCTCGCGCGCCATCACGCCTGTGTCTCGACCGCTGCGCGCCTCCGTCTGCGTCCCCGGCTCGAAGAGCCTCACCAACCGCGCCCTCCTCCTGGCGGCTCTCGCCGAGGGTAAGACCACGCTGACCAACGCGCTCTTCTCCGACGATTCCCGATACTTTGCCGACTCTCTCAAGCGCCTGGGCTTCTCTCTTGAAATCTCTAATCTCCAATCTCTAATCACTGTTCATGGCCTCGGCGGCCACATCCCTGCCTCCCGCGCCGACCTTTTCGTAGGGAACGCAGGTACGGCGGCGCGCTTCCTCACGGCGCTGCTGACGCTCGGCCAGGGCGAGTACACCCTCGACGGCGACGCCCGGATGCGCGAGCGCCCAATCGGCGATCTGCTGGACGCCCTCACCCAATTGGGCGCGAAAGTTGAACCCCTCAATCTCCAAGCCCCAATGACTAATGACCAACCCCTCTCCCCTCCCGTGCGCGTCCTCGCCTCCGGCTTGCCCGGCGGCCGGGCGCGCGTCGCGGGCGACGCCAGCAGCCAGTTTCTCTCCGCGTTGCTGATGGTCGCGCCCTACGCCCAATCGCCCGTCGAACTCGTCGTCGAGCACGGGCTGAACTCGAAGCCCTACGTGGACCTGACCCTCGGCGCGATGGCCGACTTCGGCGTGGTGGTCGAGCGCAACGGCTATGAGCGCTTTTACATCGCGCGCCAGCGTTACCGCTCCCCCGGTGCATATGCCATCGAAAGCGACGCCTCCGCCGCGTCGTACTTCTTCGCCGCGCCTGCGATTTGCGGCGGCGCGGTGCGCGTGCTGAATATCTCGCGCCGCGCGCGCCAGGGCGACATGGCTTTTCTCGACGTGCTGGCCGAAATGGGGTGC
>DATDRS010000460.1:0-2736 GCA_035291605.1 Anaerolineales bacterium
CATCTCAACTGCTTTCAGCTCGAGGATGACCTTGTTCTCTACAACGAAGTCAATCCTGTAACCGCAATCCAGACGGACGCCTTTGTATTCGACGGCCAGGGGGATTTGCTGTCCAAACAGCATATTTCGAAGCGAGAACTCGTGCGCCATACAAGGCTGGTAAACGGACTCCAGCAGCCCGGGGCCTAGCACACGGTGGACTTCAATCGCGGCTCCGATAATTTTCTCGGTGCTCTCTTTTTCGAGAAGCGGCAAGCCTTTCTTGGCGTCCATTGGAAATCTCCTTTTCCTCTCCGTGGACTCCGTGTCTCAGTGGTTTTAACCGAATTTGCCTGAGACAGTTTCAGGGTTCAAACATCTCTTCGGCGCTGGCTTTGAGGAGGCGGCACTTGTCGCGGGGATGAACGCGATAGGCGCCGCACGCTGCCGGGATCAGGAGGGTCTCAAAGCGGCTTAGAGCCCGATTCCAACCGCTGCCCTCAATCTCCGCTTTGCCTGCGACGACGGTCAGGGCGTGGAACGACTCGCCGGAAGTATCCAGGTCCACGCGGCGCGTCTGTGCGCCGATAAGCTCGAGGGTGAAGTAAGGACAGGTGACCAGCAGGCTGCGGCCGTCGTCTGGCAGAGGCGGCAGAGGCCGGGCCTGGCCGACGGCTGCCGGGTTGGCCGCCGCCAGCGACTTGGCAATGTGCAGCGCGCGTCCTTCGGTCTGCGGGCGTCCCCAATCGTACACCCGGTACGTGATGTCCGAGGTCTGCTGGACTTCGTAGAGGAGCAGGCCGGGGCCGAGCGCGTGGATCGTCCCGGCAGGCGTGAAGATGGTGTCGCCAGCGCGCACGGCAAGATACTTAACCAAATCGAGGAGCGTGCCCTCCTGGACGGCCTGCGCCAATGCTTCGGGCGTTGCGCCGGGACGCAGGCCGGAAATCACCTGCGCGTTTGGCGCGGCTTCGAGAATGTGCCAGGCCTCGGTCTTGCCGAAGTGGCCCGGCCCCTCCAGCTGTTCGGCCAGCGCGTCGTCGGGGTGTACCTGGAGTGAGAGCCACTCCGCGCAGTCGAGCAGCTTGATCAGCAACGGAAAGCGCCGGCCGGTCTTCCCCACCGGCTGCCGGCCGAGGAGGGCCTCGCCGGCAGCCTCGGCGACCTCGGCCAGCGTGCGCCCGGCGAGCGGCCCCTCCGCCACGCGGTCCTGCTCGTAGACGATCCAGGCTTCGCCGATTGGCTCCGGGCCGGGGCGCAGGCGTTGACCGCCCCACACACGAACGCGATATTCCGGGATCAGCCGCAGAGGCTCACGCATTCTGAATCTCCTCCATACTCAGCTCACAAGTGCATCCTTCGACTACGCGCCGCGCATGCTTCGCGCGAGCGGAGCACAATGGAGGAACGCGGCGCTCCGCTCAGGATGCTTCTATAAGATTTACGGACTTTTCACGCGCAAGCCCGTCAGGCGGACTTCATCGCCGATCTCGTGGCCGTCCACGCCGAGCCATTTCAGCCGCTCAGGCCCATTGTCCCCTTCAGTATACACTCCGACGATCAGATCATACACGCCCGGCGGGGTGCCGGCGGCCAGCAGGGGTTGGATGACCTGCTCGCCCGTCTGCACGCGAAAGGCGCCCTCCGCCCAGGTTGAACCGTCGGCGGCCCTGACGTGCACGAAAAATTCGAGCGCCCGCCTCGGGTTTCCCTGCTGGCCCCAGTGCAGCGTGAGGTCGAACGGCTTGCCGGGGGTGAGTAAACGCGTGGGCAAGGCGTATCCTTGCAGGCGCAGCTCGTCGCCAAAATTGAGATCAACCGGGTTGACCGTCCCGCCTTTCCGCGCCTCGATGGCCGGGCCGGGGATGGCCGCGCCCGAGGCGACCGGTTGGCCCGAGGCGTCCACGAGGAACGCGCGCTCCCCGGTATCGGCCTGCCACAGGCCTACCTCCCAATGCGTGCTATTGGAAGCATAGGCGGTGTCGGGCAAGACCACTTTGTACCGGTCGGCAAACATTCGTCCCGGTTCCCAGCTCGTCGTCGCGTTGCGCCCCAGGCCGGGATACGTGTCGCGCTGAGCCACGACGGTGTCCTCGTCGTCCAGCAGATGAATGAAGACCGAGTAGGGCAGTTCCGTGCGGTTGAGGGGGCGCCAGTACACCGTGAGGTACACCTCGTCGCCCGGCCGGGCGCGATTTGTGTTGACTTCGTAACCTTTCACCAGGGCCACATCGCCGAGCGGCGCCTCCAGCGGCGCCGCGCCGGGCGGCAGCTGCGCTACGGCGGGAGGCGGGTTGAACGCGGGATAGAGGTAGAAGACCAGAGTCAGGCTGGAAAGCGTGAACAGGCCGGCGGGGGCAGCGAAAGTGACCGCCGTGCGCGCCCGGCCCCCGGCATAGAACTGCAAGCCGAAGACGAACAGGCTCATCAATGCGGAGAGCGCCGGGAAGACGTACCGGCCAAAGTAGCCGCTGGGGGTCAGCGTGAGCACGGTCATCAGCCCCGCTATTTCGGTCAGGCTGGCGATGGCCAGGAACAGGACGGGTGTGCGGTCGGATGGCTCGCGCCGCACGACGACGCGCAGGATGACGCCGGCTACGGCGAGGGCGGAGAGGACGGTCAGCAGAGCGTAAATCCAATCGGGCAGGGGCAGATCGCCGCGCGCAAAGCGCCCCCAGAAACTCGTCCACGCATACGGCACGGACTGCGGCCACAGCCTCACGCCCAGCGCGACCGGCTGGCTGCCGTATGTTTCCA
>DATDRS010000461.1:0-11655 GCA_035291605.1 Anaerolineales bacterium
GAGCTGGGCGCCGGCTACGGCGACTTTGCCATGACGCCCGGCCTGATTTACAACGTCCGCCTCGCCGCCGATCCCTCGGCCGTCGTCACCGGCCTCGCCGTGGAAAACTGCGCCGACAACTCTGGGAAAACCTACCCTGGCGCGTGGCAGTTGGTGTTCAGGGAAAAGTGACCCGCGACGCGCGTCACGCTTTCTTCCCCAGTTCTTCCCTCAGATAGTCAATCTGCGGCGCTGGCCCCGGATCAACCCCATAGCACATCGCGAGATAGTAGGCCGCGTAATCGCCGTAATGCAGGGTGGTGAGCATGTGCGCCAGCGGCGATTGCCCCGCGGCTTCGATCGCGTCGGTGTTGAAGCCCGCGGTCAAATAAATTTCGCGCGTCACGTCGGCGCGGGCGCGATTGCGCGGCGGCTCGTGCGCCGAGCGCAGGAAGAGCACCATATATTTGCTCACCAGCGCTTCGGGATATAGGGTCCCGGCGATGGAGTTGTGATCCATTTCCGGCCACACGTCAAAAACAGCCCAGGCCTTGGCGAGCCAGTTGATCTGCGCCTTCCAGCGCCGCGCTACCGGCGCGAGATAGTCCGAGGCGAAGATGACGCCGAGGCGGTCCATCAATTGACCGGCCATGCGTTTAGCCGGGTTGTGGATCACGGGACTTTCGGCGTGCAGCGACGTGCGCTGGGCGCGCAGGGCGGCGACCGCTTCCCCGACGTCCGCCGATTTGTCGGCCACCAGGCCCAGCTTCGCCAGCGCCGCCAGGGTCAGCATGAAGGCGTGACTGATCGTCAAGCGGGAGGCTTGATCCCCGAAGCCCCAGACTGGAGCGTTGTGCTTTGCCGCCAGCGCGGCCAGTTTGCCGCCAGCGGCGATGGCTAGCAGCCTGGCCCCGCGCGCCAGGGCCGCCTCACAGGCGCTGACCGTCTCTTCGGTGTCGCCTGAATGGGACAGGCCGATGACGAGCGTGTCCCGCCCGACAAAGGCGGGGAGGGCATAGTTCGACCAGAGGCTGACCGGCGCCGGGCATTCGGGCGCGGCGAGGGTCTGCGCCAGTTCGCCGCCCATGCCGGAACTGCCCATCCCGGCGATGACGATGTTCCGTACGGATTGGAAATCCTCAGGCAGTGTCAGCGACTGGCCGAGCGCCCAGGCGGAGGCGACGTGATCGGGGAAGGAATTGATTTCGTGGAGCAGGTTCTGGGAGTCGAGGGAGTTGAAGTCGCCGAGGTTGTCGAGGTTCATAGTTTATTCAATTGCCATTTTGTACACCTCGCGCTGCGGCCAGCCGGACAGTTCCGCCGCCAGGCGCGCGGCGTCTTTCTTCTTCAGGCCCCCGGCGAGGAGCTTTTTGAGCTCGGCGCGGACGTGAGCCTCGTCCCATTTTGCTTCTGCCGCTGGCGCTGCCCCGCCGATGACGAGGGTGATCTCGCCCAGCACTTCTTTCTGGCTGAAGTGCGCGCGGGCTTCACTGATCTGGCCGCGATAGATTTCTTCGTGCAGTTTGGTCAGCTCGCGGGCGACGGCCAGCGGACGGTCGCCGAGGATATGCTCGATGTCGGCGAGGGAGGCGAGCAGGCGGTGCGGCGTCTCGAAAAATACGAGGGTGCGCGGATCGCGGGAGACAGAGGCGAGGAGCCGCTGGCGGTCGGAGTCCTTGCGGGGCAGGAACCCCAGGTAGACAAAAGCATCCGTGGGGAGGCCGGAGGCGACGAGCGCCGCCAGCAGGGCCGACGCGCCTGGGACCGGGGTGACGGTGTGGCCGGCGTCCAGAGCCGCGCGGACGAGCTCGTAGCCGGGGTCGGAGAGGCCGGGTGTGCCGGCGTCGGAGACGAGCGCCACGTCCCCCCCGTCGAGCGCGGCCAGAATTCCATTCAATTTGGCGAGCTTGTTGTGCTCGAAGTAGCTGGTGCGGGGCGTGTGAATGTCGAAATGAGCGAGGAGTTGCGTGGTGCGGCGCGTGTCTTCGGCGGCGATGAGGCGCACCTCGCGTAAAATGCGCAGGGCGCGGGCGGACATGTCTTCGAGGTTGCCGATGGGGGTGGCGACGAGGTAGAGCGTGCCCACGCGGGCATTATACTCCCTCCCCATCGGCGCTTTGCCGATGGGGAAGGTGAGGGGTAGGGTTAGTGGTTCTGCACGAAGTTTAAGAGCGTGAGGTTTCTAACACAGCTGGCGAAAGTCGGGACGGTAATCACGTCTGAGAGTGGAGCGCCAGCGGTATTGCGCAGTTGGACCCGGAATTCGTTCGTGGTGTCTCTGGGTGTGTCGGTGAGGAAGAACTCGTAACCGCTTTGTCCGTATTCCGGTTTGCTGCCGGTGAGCGCATCAAGAGTGAGGCCGCCGCCTTCGAGGTGAGCCAACAAGCCAATTTGCGGCCGGCCGCTGAGGTCGAAGACTTGCCCGGCAATGCCCTGCCATTTGCACCCCGCAGTATTAGCGAAGTTGGCGAGGAAGGTCGGGCTGCCGCTCTGCGGCGTGTAGGCGAACGGCGAGCGCGTTCGGGTCGGCGTGGGCGTCGGGCCGGTGGCCGTCGGCACGCGCGTCCGCGTCGGCGTGGACGTGTGGGTGGGGGTGTGCGGAATCGTGTTGATGGGGGTAGGCGGCGTCGGCGTCGGCGTTTCCGTCGGCGTCCCGCTCGGCGGAGGCGTATTGGTGATCGTGGGCGTGTTCGTCGCCGTCCACTCCGGCGGCAGCGTAGGAGCGATGGCAGTGTTGGTTGACGTTGGCTTGGACGGGAGGGTGGGGATGAGCGCGATGGCCGGCACGGTAGGAGGCCGGAAGGCCTCCGGCACAACGCCCGGAACCACGAGGGCCGTCCCGATGCACAACGCGCTGAGGCAGCTGAGCGCGAGGAACAGAACGGCGAGGAGGTTGAAGAGGTTGAAAGAGGCGCGGGGCCGCGCGGGTTGAGGCTCGGCCTCCATCGTCTCCATGGACAGATCTTCCATGATATCTCACTCCCTGATGTCAGCCTGTTGGCTAATCTTGCGCGGGCGCGCTTCATTTGAAATACACCCGCACTACGTCTAAGGGTTGACGAATTTTTGAACCACCGCTTTAGTGATGACACCTTCCAGCCAGGCTTGCAAGGCTCTTTCACGCAAGGCCTGCCCGGCAGCCAGGCTGAGCGGCCGCGCCGGGTCGCGCTCCAACGTTTGGATGATGTGATAGCCAAGCGCGCTGTGGATGACTTCGCTCGTCTGGCCGGGTTGTAGGGCAAACGCGGCCTGCTCGACCTCCGGCGTGGTCAATAAGCCACGCGGGAACCAGCCCAGGTCGCCGCCTGCCGGACGGCTGCTTAAGTCCAGCGAATAGGCGGCGGCCAGCTGCGCAAAGTCCGCGCCCGCCTTGATCTGCGCGAGCAAGTCCTGAGCCGTCGCTTCGTCGGCGACCAGCAGTCCACGCGCGTGGACCTGCTCGGCGGCCTCGCCGACGCTGGTCGTGACCTGCGCGCCCATCCGCGAGCGCAGGAGATCACGGCGCAGGGCCGTGCGAAATTCGTCGTCGCTGTAAAGGTTGGCGGCGAGCCAGGCCTGGTAAGCCTCCACCCGCCCGAGGCTGGCCTGGATGCGCCTGAGTTCGGCCTCGAGATCACTATCCGAGATGACGATCCCGGCGGCGCGGGCAGCCTGCTCGACCGCGAGGTTTTCGATCTGGCTTTGCAAAACCACGGCCGGGCAGTCAGCCGAATCGAGGCCGGCGTTTTGTTTGCCTGTCCGGCAGCGCTCAATTTCCTGATCATAAGCTGCGAGGGTGATCGGTTCTCCGTTCACCAGCGCGGCCAGCGGTTCAGGTGTGGGCGTCGGGGATGGCGGAAGTGGCGTCGCCGTCGCCGCACTCGTCACCGGGGTGACGGTGGGCAGGGTGGGCGCCGGAGGGCGACTACCACACGCCACTATCCCACTCGCGCAGACCAACAGCCAGCCGGCCAGTCTCTGTTTCAACCGGGCGCTTCTCACGACCAGACACCGCTATGAAGCCGAGATTATACACAACTGGCGAGGGGGCGCAAACTGGCAGCGGACTTTGTAGCGGATATAACGGATAGGGCGTCTCATCCGCTATCTATCCGTTGCCTACCTCGTTCACCAGCGCGAAGATCATCGGCCGGCGCTTCGTCTCGGCGTAGAAGAAGTCGGAGAGCGCGCTTTCTACCTTTTCCCGCAGACTGCCATTCGCTTTGGCCGCGACTCTGGCAATGTGCTCCTGCGCAGAATTGAACAACTCCACGGAATCGCGCACGAAGACGAACCCGCGTGAGATGATCTCCGGTTTGCTCGCCAGTTGGCCGTTCCTGACGCGCAGGTTGACGACGACGAAACCGTTCTCGGCCAGCGCCTCGCGCTCGCGCATCACGCCGGGGCCGATGTCGCCTACGCCGGTGCCGTCCACGAAGACGTAGCCGCCGGGCACGCGCTCGCCCACCGTCATCCGGCCGTCCTCGAATTCCAGCACCGTGCCGTTTTCGACGACGGCGATGTTCTCGTCGGGGAGGCCGACTTCACGCGCCAGGGCTGCGTGCTGGTGCAGGTGGCGCAGTTCGCCGTGGATGGGCGCGAAGTTCTTGGGCTTGACCAGATGGATCAGCAGTTTCATCTCCTCCGCGCTGGCGTGGCCGCTCACGTGCACGGGCGCAATCGGATCGTAGATGACGTGCGCACCGCGCTGGAAAAGTTTGTTGATCGTGCGATGCACCATCTCCTCATTGCCGGGGATGGGATGCGAAGACAGGACCACGGTGTCGTTGACGATCAGGTCAAATTGCCGGTTGCGCCCTTCGGAGAGGCGGCCCAGGATAGACGAGGGTTCGCCCTGCGTGCCGGTCGTCATGAGGACCACTTTCTTCGGCGGCAGCTTAAGCGCCTCGTCCAGCGGGACGATCAGGCCGTCGGGCGCGTCGAGATAGCCGAGCTTTTGCGCCATGCGCGCGTTCTCGATCATACTCGTGCCGACGAGCGCCATCCGACGCCCGTGCCGGATGGCCGCGTTGGCGACCTGCTGGATGCGCGAGATGAGCGACGCAAACGTGGCGACGAGGATCCGCCCCGGGGCTTCGCGGAAGACCTGATCAAAAGCCGGGTCAATGACCGCTTCAGACGGCGTCCACCCGGCTTTGTCGGCGTTGGTTGAGTCCGAGAGCAGGGCCAGCACCCCGCGCCCGGAGAATTCGGCGAGTTTGGCGTAATCGGTGGGCCACCCGTCCACCGGGGTGTGGTCGAACTTGAAATCGCCCGAATGGACGATCAACCCGGCCGGGGTGGTGATCCCCAGCCCCACGCCGTCCGGGATCGAGTGGCAGACGTGGAAGAACTCGACGCCGAACGGGCCGACCTGCAGGCGGTCGCCGGCATGGACGGTATTGAGCGGGACGGCGTGGCGCATCTTGGCGTCGCGCAACTTGACCTCGACCAGGCCGCGCGTGAGCGGCGTGGCGTAGATGGGCGCGTCCAGCTCTTCCATCACATGCGCGATCGCGCCCGTGTGGTCCTCGTGCCCGTGCGTGATGATGACGCCCCGCACGGTATCCTTCTTGTCGAGCAGATAGCGGAAGTCCGGGATGATGTAGTCAATCCCGAGCATGTCGTTTTCGGGGAACATGAGGCCGGCGTCGACCACAAGCGAGTGGTTGCCGTATTCGAACAGCATCATGTTCTTGCCGATTTCCCCCAGACCCCCGAGGGGGATGAGGCGCAATTTGTGAGTCATACTGCAGAACTACCTTTCTGAGTGTAGCGCGGATTGCGTGCTCCGTCGAGACCGATCATGCAATCCACGCTACGTAAAAAGCCCCGCCGGGTCTGTTCCGGACGGGGCGCGAGATTAAATGGTTGGGTGGGACGGTCGCCGGGATGCGGTTAGTTCAGGCGGGTCACTTCAACTGCTTGCGGGCCGCGGAGTGATTCTTCGATCACAAACTCGACCTTGTCACCTTCGAGCAGGTTCTTGATCCCGTTGCCTTTAATCGCCGAGTAGTGGACGAAAATGTCCTGCCCCTCGGCGGTGATATAACCGTACCCTTTGGAACCGTCAAACCAGCGGACAATGCCGATGGTGCGTTTAGCCACGATGAGTCCTCCGGAAACAGATGCGTGAATTTTATCACGCGCACGGCTTTCGGTCAAAGTTGGAAGAAACTTAAAGTTTCGATTCGTCTAGGCCTTGTCGCCCTTCGGCTGCCATGCTATAATCGCGACGCTTCAGGGCAATTGGCTCAGTTGGTTAGAGCGCCGCGCTCACATCGCGGAGGTCATAGGTTCAAATCCTATATTGCCCACCACCCAAGCCCCGCTGCCCTGGGGCTTTTTTATTTCCCTCCCCGCGCGGCGCTCACAGCGCCCCGGTCGGCGCCAGCCCCGTCATCTTGCCCAGTTCGTACTCACGCTCCAGCGCGCGGCGGAACTGCCGTGTGTACAGGTCGTAGTAGTGCCCGCGCTTCCGCAGCAACTCGGCATGTGTGCCCATCTCCGTGATGTGGCCGTTCTCGATCACCAGAATCCGGTCGGCGCGCTTGATCGTGGAGAGCCGGTGCGCGATGACGAAGCTGGTGCGGCCGGCCATCAGCCGCTCCATGCCGCGCTGGATCAGCGCCTCAGTCAGCGTGTCCACCGAACTGGTGGCCTCGTCCATGATGAAGAGTTCGGGCCGGGCCAGCACCGCGCGCGCCAGGCTGATGAGTTGCTTCTGCCCGGTCGAGAGCATGTTGCCGCCCTCGCCCACCTCCGCGTCATAGCCCTGGTCGAGCGTGACGATGAAGTCGTGCGCGCCGGCGATGCGCGCGGCCGCTTCAATCGCCTCGTCCGTCGCGTCCAGCCGCCCATAGCGGATGTTCTCGCGCACCGTACCGGAGAACAGGTGCGGCGTCTGGAGCACCATGCCGATGCGCGACTGGATCGCATGCAGGGTCAACTCCGTATAGTCGCGCCCGCCGATCCGGATCGCGCCGCGCTTCGGCTCGTAGAAGCGGCAGAGCAGGTTGACGATGGTGGACTTGCCCCCGCCCGTCGGCCCGACCAGCGCGATGGTCTCACCCTGCTTCACTTTCAGATTGAAGTCCCTCAGGACTGGCTTGCCGTCCTGATAATAGAAGTCCACATGCTCGAACTCGATGTCGCCCTGGATCGTGCCAGGGTCTAGCGCGCCGGGGCGATCCACGATCTCCGGTCGCGAATCGAGCAGCGAAAAGGTGCGCTCCGCCGAGGCGACCGCGTGTTGCAGTTCGGCATAGACGCGCGCCAGATCCTGGACCGGCCAGAGCATGAAGGTGATGTAGCCGATGAAGGCTTGCAGGTCGCCCAGGGTCATCGCGCCCAGCCCGACCTGCCGCCCTCCATACCAGGCCACACTGCTGAGCGCCAGCGCGCTGATGAACTGCACGACCGGCAGGAACAGCGCCGACAGCCACGCCGCGCGGAACGAGGCGCGGTACATATAGCCAGTCAGTTCGCCAAACTCCGATAGATTGGCCGCCTCGCGGTTGAGGGCTTTCACCACGCGCACCCCGGTGATGTTCTCGTTGTATGCGCCCGTAATCCTGGAGTTCATCTTGCGCACGGCCCGGTACTCGGCAATGATGCGTTTTTGGAACTGCGCTGCAACGATCACCAGCACCGGGATGATGAGCACGACGATCAGCGCCAGCCGCCAGTTGATGTAGAACATGAACGCCGAGGCGGTGAGGATGCTCAGCGCCCCCCAGGTCACGTCCAGCAGGCCCCAGGTGATCAGCTCCGCGATCCGGCCTGAGTCCGACGTCACGCGCGACATGATCCAGCCGACCGGCGTGCGGTTGAAATACGAGAACGATAGTACCTGCAGGTGGTTGAACATCTTTTGCCGCAGGTCGTACTGAAGCCGCTCGCCCAGCAGCCCGGCGCAGTAGATGAAGCCGAACACGCCCGCGGACTGCAAGACCATCATCGCCGCGTAGATCACCACCACCCACGTCAACGCGGTCGTGTCGCGCGCGGTGACGCCCCGGTCAATCATCTGTTTCTTGAGGAAGTTAAACGTCCCGTCCTGCACGGCCACAAACGCGATCAGCGCCACAAAGCCGACCAACAAAGGCCAATGGGGCCGGGTGAGGCCCAGCATCCGGCGCAGGATGCGCCCGCTGAGGGCGCCCTCGAAATCTTCTTCTTCGAATTCTTGATGGGGCATGGGTGCGTTTCCTCTATGCCAGAACCGCCTCGCGCTCTGGCGCTTCCGTTTCTTCCCGCGGCGGCGCGTCGAAGGCGGTCACTTCCTTCTCCACCTCGACCTCGATGCGCGCCTGCAAGTCGTAGATGCGACGGTAGAGACCGTCCCTTTCGGCCAGCAGTTGTTCGTGCGTGCCGCGCTGCGTGATGCCTCCGCCCTCCAGCACCAGGATCAGGTCGGCGTTCATTACGCTCTGGATGCGGTGCGCGATGACTAAGGTGGTGCGGCCAGCCATCAGCCGCTCCAGCGCCTCGCGGATGGCGGCTTCGGTCTCGGTGTCCACCGACGAGGTCGAGTCGTCCAGGATCAGGAGGCGCGGGTCTTTGAGCAGGGTGCGTGCGATGGCCATGCGCTGTTTCTGCCCGCCGGAGAGCGTGATGCCCTTCTCGCCCACCAAAGTGTTGTATCCCTCGGGGAACGAGAGGATCACGTCGTGGATGGCCGCCGCGCGTGCTGCCGCTTCCACCTCGGCATCGGTTACGTCGCGCCCCATGCCATAGGTGATGTTCTCGCGCAGGGTGCGCGAGAACAGGAACGGTTCCTGTTCCACGATGCCGATCTGGCGGCGGAGATACTGCCGCGGGTAGTCCTTCAACTCAATGCCATCGAGTGTGATACTGCCGCGGGTGTACTCGTAAAAACGCGGCAGGAGATTAACCAGCGAGGTCTTGCCTGATCCGGTGGGGCCGAGCAGGGCGACCACCTGCCCCGGGCGCACGCTGAAGCTGATGTCCTTCAACACGCGGCTCTCGGCCTCGTACTCGAAACCCACGTGATGGAACTCCAGGATACCGCGCAGGCGGCTCCCGGCGGACAGCGTATGGATGCCTTCTTCAATCGGTTCGCGGTCTTCGCGCACGATCTCCATCAGCCGCCCGTACGAGACCAGTCCGGTGGAGGCCTGGACGATCAGCCGGCCCAGTTCACGCATCGGCCAGATCAACAGCACCACCAACCCCATATACGCCAGATACTCACCCAGCGAGAGCGCGCCGTTCATCACCATCAGCGCGCCATAGGTGAAGCCGGCCAGCATCTGCGAACTGCACAGCAGGTCGGCGACCGGCCAGAACACGGTGTGCAGGAGGAGGAAACGCTTGCCGCGCCGGAACTTCTCCCAATTCTCGCGCTCGAACTTTTCGCGCTCGTAGGCTTGCCGCGCAAAGGCCTTCACCACGCGCACCCCGGTCAAGTTCTCCTGCAAGACGGTCGAGAGGCGCGCGTCCTGCTCCTGATACTGCTCGTACGCCTTAGAGACGCGCCGGAAGAAGAAGACCGACATCACCAGGATGATGGGCACGACGACGACCGAGGCCAGCGCCAGCGGCACGTTCAGACTCAACAGCGCGACCCAGTTGACCGTGAACAGTAAGGCAATGCGCCCGATGCCGATAGCCTGCTCGGAGAAGAAGCGGCGCACGGCGTCGACGTCCGAGGTGACGCGCTGGATGAGGTCCCCGGTGGGGGTGCGGTCGTGATAGGTGAACGACAGCCGCTGGATGTGATCGAACAGGTAATTGCGCAAGCGCAGCGCGGTGTTCTCCGCCGTGCGCGCGGCCAGCCGCCCGCTGAGGAAGGTGAAGCCGCCTTCCATCAGCGCCAGGCTGATGAAGCCCAGCGCGATCAGGGGCAGCAGACCTAGCCGGTCGGGCTGCTGCAGCACGTCGTCTACCAGATAGCGGATGAGGAGGAACGTCGCCGTTTTGGCGCAGGTGCTCAACGCGAGGTTGAGCACCGCGCCGGCGTAGGTCAGCCGGAAGCCGGCCAGCATCCCCCACAGGCCCGCCAGTCGGTTTGGCGAGAGGGTGTGTCTGAAATCAAATAGAGTTGTGCTCGAGGTGCTCATGTGTGACTTCCCCGGTGTGCGAACCGATAGGCGCCGGCCGTTTCCGGCGTGAGAACGGTGCTTGGGAAAACAAAACGGCCACAGACGCTGTGCGCGCGGGCCGCAAATAAATCACGGCCACAGGGCAGGAGTACGACTGTGGCCGTGAGATCGCTTAAGCAGATAAGACGAGCGCTCAGTCCACAGGCGCACTCCGAGCAGGCACAGCCGCCCCGCCGAAGCGGAGGGTGTTGCTGCTGTTGATCACTGTGCTGTTGCTCATCATGGAGTAAGATATCCTTTCAATCAGCTGCGCTGGCGAACAGGGCTAGTTTAGCACGAGCGGCGAAGTTCTGTCAACCATTTCGCTGGGGTGATTACCCATAACGCTCGAAGCCCGCGTCTTCGCGGATGCAGAGCAAACGGAGAAGTGAATAATCGCCGATTTCGTCGAGGGACTGGTTGATGGGCCCGTTTTGCTTTGCCCCGTCCCTTGCTATAGAATCGCGCCTGCTGTTCATCGGGTAGGGGCTCGACTTCTCCCTTCTGAAAAGCGTCCCCCCTGCTTAGTCATCATGAAGACTAACACGGCGCTGGAGGTTATTCAGCACGCAAGGCGGCGACTATGAACTCAGCCAAACCTGATCCGTCAGCGATCAACCTCCGAGCACGGTGGGCTGGCCCACTCATTACCCTGGCGTTGGTAGCGGCCATTGAAATACTGTCCCGCACGGTGTTTCGAATTCCCAATCCACCCGCCTTCCTCGTGTTGTCCATCGTGTTTTCCGCCTTTCATGGCGGCTTGGGCCCTGGCCTGGTCGGCGCCTTTATGGCCTGGCTGTACCTGCCATACTTTTTCTCCGACCCCGGCCACCTGTTCCAATACACCCAAGATAACCTTCGTCGCGTCATCGTATGGGCCTTCGCCCTGCCGACGATCGCGCTCATGGTGGGCGTCTTGAAGCGCCGCGCCGAGCGCGCTATCGCAGCGGCCCAAACCAACAGGCTGTCACAAGCGCAGATGGCGGAACGTGAACGGGCCGAGACGGCGTTGCGCGCGGGAGAGCAGCGTTATCGCTCACTTTTTGAAAACATGCTGGATGGGTTCGCGTACTGCAAGATGCTGTTTGACGATCAGGATCGCCCGCTGGACTTTGTCTATCTCAATGTCAACGATGCCTTCGAACGGTTGACGGGATTGGAAAATGTGGTGGGAAAACGAGTCACCGAGTTGATACCGGGGATCAAAGAGTCGAGCCCGGAGTTGTTTGAGATCTACAGTCGAGTCGCGTTGACCGGCAGGCCCGAAAGATTTGAGATTGATTTCCAGCCATTGGCTCTGTGGCTGTCCATTTCGGTCTATAGCACGGAAAAGGGATACTTTGTTGCGGTTTTTGATAATATCACCGAGCGCAAACGAGCGGAGGCGGCGCTGGCGGCGAAGAACGAAGAACTGCGGGCGATGACGCAGCAGTTGTGGCAGACGGCCAAACTGGCGACGATGGGCGAGTTGGCGGCCAGCATCGCCCACGAACTCAACAACCCGCTCGGCACGGTCAGCCTGCGCGTCGAAGGCCTGCTCGCCCAAGCCCCGCCCGACAGCCCCCAGCGCCGCGCGCTGGAGGTCGTCGCG
>DATDRS010000462.1:0-4543 GCA_035291605.1 Anaerolineales bacterium
GTGATCAAAATCGGAGACTTTTCAAAACTCAGCCGTGCCTCGGTGAAGACACTGCGCTACTACGACGAGATGGGATTGCTCAAGCCCGTCGAGGTGGACCGCTTCACCGGCTATCGCTACTACTCGTTCGCCCAACTGCCCCGGCTCAACCGCGTCCTTGCGAGGTATACCTGCAACCGCCCGCGCAGAGCGGCAACCAGACCGACCCAAACACCGTGACCGAGATCCAGTTCCCAGTGGAGAAGGTCTAGGCCCATACCTTTGCCTCTCTCCCGTTGTCAGGCGGGAGAGGGGCGAAGGAACAGGAACGTCGAACATGAAAAGAGTAACGAGAACCTGACCATGCTCGACAAGACGCTCGGCCTCGGTGCACAGATCGCGGACATCGAGCGGATACGGCGGATACTGGCCGAGGAAAAACTGCTCCTCGTTCGAAGGCCCATGGGGCTTTCGCTTGGTTTCACTTTGATTTCCTGCCCTTCGTGGTCTTGGCCTTCGCGGTTTTCCTCGCCTTCGGCGCTGGTTTGGTTTCGACCTTTGTCTTCCCCGTTTTCGCCTTTGGCCTGGCCTTGACCGCCTGCTTGGCTTTAGCCGCCGTCTTCGCTTTCGCTCTCGGCTTGTCCTTTACCACCATGAGCCCCAACTTCAGCGTCTCGCCGTCGAACTCGTCTTCCGCCGTTACCGCGCCATCCGGCCAATTACCACTTACTAATTCCGTGCTTAGGGTCTCACCTTTGATGTACTCCGCGTGAGTCGTCATCGCCTCGGCCAACCTCTCGCTCGCCATGTAGTACGTGGCGATGCGGTCGGCGATGTCGAAGCCGGCGGTCTTGCGCAAATCCTGGATGCGACGGACGACCTCGCGCGCCCAACCCTCGGCGCGTAGTTCGGGCGTGATGGCGGTATCAAGCGCGACGACATACTCCCCTTCGGCCTTCACGGCGAAGCCGGATTTGGGCTGGGGTGTGACCATCACGTCGCCAGGGAGCAGCTTCACCTCCTGGTCTTCAAGGTGCAACGTCAGGGGGCGGCCGGAGCGCAGAGTCGCGACCGCCGCCTGAGGATCAACGACGGTCAGCGCCGCGCGCACTTTGGGGAACAGCGGGCCGAACCGTGGGCCGAGGGCGCGGTTATCAGGCATGAGTCGGTACGTCACCAGTTCGGCCTCGTTGGCGGCGAACTCCAACTGCTTGACGTTCAACTCGTCGCTGATGAGGGCCACGTTGCGGAGGAGACGCTCATGTTGTTCCGGCGGGGCCACCACCACCACCCGGCCCAACGGCTGGCGCACTTTGAGATTGCCCGCCGCGCGCACCGCATGGCCCAGCGTCACCACCATGCGGGCTGCGCTCATCTCCTTCAGCAACGCCTCGTCCAACAGCGCGGGATTCACAACGGGCCAGTCGCAGTGATGCACGCTCCGCGGGGCCTTCCGATCAACGCTTCTCACGAGGTTCTGGTACATGCGCTCGGTCACGAACGGGACAAGCGGCGCGAGCAGTTTGGTCAGCGTGACCAGCACTTGGTACAGCGTGGCGTAGGCCGCCCGCTTGTCGGCGTCGGCCTCGGATTTCCAGAAGCGGCGGCGCGAGCGGCGCACGTACCAGTTGCTCAGGTCGTCCAGAAATTCTTCGACGGGCTTGGTGGCTCTGTAGGCATGATACTCCTCCAGCGCCTCGGTCACTTCGGCCGCCACTTGCTGTAGCCGCGCCAGTATCCATCGATCCAGTCCGCTTCTAACTTCTGATTTCTGACTTCTGACTTCTGGTTTCCATCCATCCAGCCTCGCATACGTCACAAAGAATGCATACACATTCCACAGGGGCAGGAGAAATCTCCGCCGGGTGTCATCCGCGCCGTGATAGCCGAAGAGGATGTCGGTCTCGTACCGCTGGTTGCAGAACATCCAGCGCATCACGTCCGCGCCGATGTTGTCGGCGGCCTCGTTGAACTCGATGGCGTTGCCCCACGACTTGTGCATGGCGCGGCCATCCTCGCCGAGCAGCGTGGCGAAACCGAGGATGGTTCGCGTCGCGGGCTTGTTCTCCAGCGCGGCAGCCATCGTCAGCAGGGAATAGAACCAGTTGCGGAACTGGCCGGGGAACGATTCGGTGATGAAGTCCGCCGGGAACCATTTGCGCCAGCGTGCCATGTCCTCGCCGTAGCTCAACGTGGAGAACGAGACGATGCCGGCGTCGAGCCAGGGGTTGCCGACGTCTTTGATGCGCTCGGTCTTGGAGCCGCATTGAGAGCAGGCGATCCGCACCGCGTCAATGTGCGGGCGGTGCGGGGTGTGGCCGTCAAAAACCTCCCAGCCCTCCAGCGCGCGCTCTTCCAGTTCTTCGCGCGAGCCGATCACGTCGAAGTGGCCGCAGCGCTTGCACTCCCAGATCGGCAGGGCCAGACCCCAGTAGCGCTTCTTCGAGATCATCCAGTTGTGCATGTTGCGGAGCCAGTCCAACTCGCGGTCTTTGCCGAAGTCGGGGATCCAGCGGATTTGCTCGGTGATGTCCATCAGCGGCTGGCGCAAACCCTCCATGCTGATGTACCATTCATCTACCAAACGGAAGACGAGGGGCGTGGCGCACCGCCAGCATTGCGGATAACGGTGCGTGTACGTCTCCAACCGGTAGAAGTGGCCCTTCTCTTTCAAGTTGTCCACGAGGGGATCGGTGACTTCCGAGACATGCATCCCTGTGAGCCAGCCGAAGCCATCAATGTATACGCCGTTTTCGTCGAGCGGCGCGACCACGGGCAGATCATACTGCTTGTGCAATTGATAGTCTTCCGCGCCGCAGCCGGGGGCGATGTGGACGATGCCCGTGCCCTCGGCCTCCCCCACCGTGTCCCACAACACCACGCGATGCGCCTGAACCGCGCTCTCCGGGATGTGCTGGAACAACCGGCGGAGTCCCGGCTCCGACCAGCCGCCGGCGTGCTGCGAGGCGGGCAGATCGTCGAACGGCCCGATGTACTTCCAGCCCTCCATCTCTTGACCCGTCAACTCGCCGATGACTTCAAAGGGGCCTTTCAGTATTTTCGCCGCGCCCCTGGAAAGATAGAAGAATTCGTCGCCCTGCTTCACTTTCACATACACGAGTTCCGGCCCGACGGCGGCGGCCACGTTGGAGGTGAGCGTCCAGGGAGTAGTCGTCCACACGAGGAGCGACTCTCCGGGGCGATCCACGAGCGGGAAGCGCACGGTGAGGCCGGGGTCGGCCTTCTCGATATAGCCTTCGGTGACGATCTCGTGCTGGCTGATGCCCGTGCCACAGCGCCAGCACCACGGCATCACGTCCGTGCCTTTGTAGACCCAGCCGTGGTCGTGGCAGGTCTTGAGGAAGCGCCAGATGTCGTAGTTGTTCTTGTCGCTGAAGGTGAAGTACGATCCGCCGAGTTGCGGCAGGCCCAACTGGCCCACGATCTGCTCGACCGTGCCCGTCACTTTGCCCAGCGGCCCTTTCACGGTGATCGTCGCGTTGGGGTCCTCGCCCAGCCGCTCGCGCAGGAAGCGCAGAGTCTCCGGGTCATTCCAGTCCATCCACATCCCCAGGCGGATGGATTGCTCGGTCTGCACGGCGGCATAATTCAGCACGCGCTGTTTGCACAGGATGACGAACGGGGCGAGGCCATAGTCTTCGATGTCCTTCTTGGTCTTGAAACCGAGGTCACGCTCGACGTTGACCTCCACCCACAGACCCTGGCAATCGAAACCGTTTTGCCAACGCTGCTGGTAGCCGCGCATAGCTTTATAACGCTGGAACAGGTCTTTGTAGGTGCGGCCCCAGGCGTGGTGCACGCCCATGGGGTTGTTGGCTGTGATCGGGCCATCCATGAAGGAGAACGTCCGCTTGCTCCTGGCGCGCAGCCTCCGCAATTGGTTGAAGGCATCTGTTTCCTTCCACCACTGCAAGGTCTCGCGCTCCATCTCGGGGAAGTTGGGGTTGGCGGGAACGGGTTGGAACATGGGTTTCCTTTCAGATCAAGCGTTGGTTGTCGCCGCGGTCATCCCGATGCGGCGGTCTGCCTGTTTCGAAGCAACGGCCCGAAGGCGCGGTAGGCGGCGGCGACGGCCGGGCCGATCATCAACGAGCCGATCCAGATCCACTGCCCCCGGCCGACGTCGAACAACTTGCCCGCGACCACCGGCCCGATGCCGAAGCCGACCCCCGCCCAGATCGGGTAGGGATAATCCCAGCGTGCGCCCTCGACATCGCGAACGAGGCGCGCCAGCCAGGCGGGGGCCAGGGTGGTTAAGCGGCGGTTCATCAGTCACTCCAGCGCCACTTCGATCCGCTTGTTGATCTTGCCCTTGCTCTTGTAATCCACGATCTTGATGCGCCCCACCTCGCGCGTGTTCGCCACGTGCGTCCCGCCATCGGCCTGCAAGTCCAGGCCCTCAATCTCTACCGTCCGCACCTCGGCGATGCCCTCGGGCAGCAGGTTGATCTTCGTGCGGATGAGGTCGGGGATCTGGAAGGCCTCCGCGCGCGGAAGGATTTTGACCTTGATCGGGCGAGCGGCGGCGACTTCGACGTTGATC
>DATDRS010000463.1:0-2903 GCA_035291605.1 Anaerolineales bacterium
TGCAACCCAGTTCGTGCAGGCTTGCGAAGCGTAACTTACTCAACGTCATAATTCTTGCCTCGTGCCATCAGGACAATGAGGCCACATCAAATTGGCTCACGGTAAGCATCGGCTGAAATGGCATCGCAGCGACCACGTGCGAGTTTAGTGAATTTGCCAACCAATGTACAGGATCGCGGGGTGGGCCGCTCACCATCCCTCATAAATTTGTTGCGCTGATCGAATCCGGTGTGATTCAAGGAGTCTCCATTGATTCGGGAGGCCTTGATGCAGGGAGTTGCGGGAATAGCGGCTGCGGTCGAAGACGATCTGGCGCGGCGCTTGCCTGAGATGAACGTTGCCCGGCGGCGGGGGATTTCGCAGGTGGTTGCGGCGATGCTGACGGTGCGAAGCGCCAACATGGTGGAGCTGGGCAATGTGTTGCCGCGCGAGATCGCGAGTTGGGAGAAACGCTACCAATTCGTCGAGCGGGTTCTCGGCAATGCGAAGACCGATTGCGACGAGGTGATGGCGAGCTTTGCTGCGCAAGTGGCCGGAGCGCTTTCGGCTGCGGGTGAGACGCTGATCGTGATGATGGATCAGAGTCATATCAATGACTTGAACGAGGTGCTGATGGTGTCGCTGGGGTTTCGCGGCCGGGCGCTGCCGGTGGCCTGGCGGGTGAAGTCCACCCAGGGCGGCATCGGCTTCGAGGTGCAGGAGGAATTGCTCGCGGCGGTGAAGGCGATGCTTCCGCGCGATGCCGCGATCCTGCTCTCGGCCGATCGCTTCTACGGCACGCCGGCGCTGGTGGACTGGTGCGTGGCGGCGGGCTGGGATTATCGCATCCGGCTCAAATCCAATCTGACGCTCACCCATGAAGGCGGCGAGATGGCCACCGGCGAGGTGCTGGGGCTTGCGCCCGAGGGCCTCACCGGCGCCAGGCTCTGCGGCAGGTCTGCGGCCACCAACATCTTCGCCTTGCACGAGGCGGGACACCTCGAGCCGTGGATCATCGCCATGGCGGCCAAGCCCGGACGCGTGACCTGTCTCGACTATGGCCTGCGCTGGGGCATCGAGGCGATGTTCTCGGATTACAAGTCACGCGGCTTCGGTCTAATGCAGAGCCAGATCCAACGCCCGGACCGGCTGGAAAAACTGATTCTGATCATGGCGATAGCGATGTACTGGGCGGTCTCCTGCGGGCTTGCGGAAGAAGCCGCATCGAACCCGAACCCAACATCAAAAAAAACGCCCGCTCCCTCTGCTCACTCTTCAAACGAGGCTTGCGGTTCTTCAAAAGGTACTTCGCTTTGGCCGTCAGGCTTCCGAAACTCTGGGGAAGGTGGAATTTATGAGGGTGTCGATAGCACTCGGAGTTGTCCGGTTTATGTAGCACATCAGTTGTCCGCTTGCTGTTGCTGTTGGCCTGTGGACCCTGTGGGCAGGCGCGGAATGCGGCTGTCCACAAGTCCACAGGGCCTGAAGGCGGTTCGCGTCGAAGCGGATCACGCGGCAGCCTTCACGTCGCGGCCCCCGGTCAGGGCGCCGTCTCGGTCGTAGCGGGCCAGCAGACGTGGCCCGTGGAACACCGCGAAGCTGGCGTCGGGATAGGCGTGCACCTTGACGCGGGCCTTGACGTAGTGGGCCCGCGCCGGGCTCGGCGGCAGTTGCAGTGCTAAGCCGGCGTAAGCCACGGTGTTGTCGCGCCCCACCACGCGCTCCTCCTCGGTGCACAGGATCTCGGCCAGGCCTGTGGTGTCGGTCACCGTCACGAAGGCGCTGTCGGCGATCTCCGGCGGCTTGGCGAAGCGGGCGTTGTGGGCCGGCAGGTAGACCTCGGCGATGAACCGGTTGGCGGCCTCGACCTCGGTGATCCCGGCCAGCTTCAGTTCCTTCGCCAGCCGATCCTGGAGGGTGGCGAACATGCGCTCCGAGCGCCCACGCGCCTCGGGCGAATAGGCCGGGATGTGCTCGATGCCGAGGCGATCGAGCGCCCGGCCCACCTGGGTCGGCCGGGTCTTGTCCACCTTTCCGCCGGCCTGCGGAGTAAAGAAATAGTGGCTGCCGCGGTCGGTGTAGAGGCTCGCCGGCAGGCCCTGGGCCGTGAAGGTCTCCAGCAGCCCCTTGAAGCTCGATGCCGTGCCCTCCTGTTCCACCAGCAAGGCCGAGTAGATGGTGCTGGTGGCGTCGTCCATGGTGACGATCAGGTCAAGCGGCGCCTGCCCCGCAAGCCAGGCGTGGGTCGAGCCGTCCTGATGCAGCATCATGCCCTCGCACGGCTTCCTCGGCCGCTTGCGCCGATGCGCCCCGCGCCGCCTGGCCCGTTCCACCAGCCCGGCCGTGTGCAGCTGGGCCTTGGTCCAGCTGTAGCCCCAGGCGAAGCCGTGGTGGGCCTGGAGATGCTCGTGGAAGTGCTTCACCGTCCAGCCCACATGCCGGGTCCGGTACTCCTCCAGCATCCATGCGATCCGATCCACCGGCACCCGTCGCTCCGAAGCCCTCCCCAGCCGGCGGTCGAACAGCCCCGCAAGGCCGTCCTCCTCATAGCGCGCCCGATAGCGCCGGAACTGCCGTTCCGAGCACCCCAGCAGTTCGCCCGCCTCCAGCGCCGAAAGCTCCTTGCCCTCCCAGCGGCTCAAAACGTCCCTGAACTTCTGCATCCTGCGATCCTGTAGCCACGTCGTCCGGTTCATCGCCCCGCCTCCTCGCGGGGACAGGAAACCGGACAACTCGTGTGCTACCTAACCCGGACATATCATCTGCTACCGACAGTGGAATTTATGAGGGATGGTAAGCAACCTATGCTATGCTATAAGACTTTCTGCGTGATTCGCAACCTACGGCAATTTCATGCTCGAGCCAGATTGGAGACCGTTGAGTGGGCTAGCCACGGTCTATATTGTCGACGACGAGGCGTGTGT
>DATDRS010000464.1:0-2752 GCA_035291605.1 Anaerolineales bacterium
GAAGAGGAGCGCCGCCGCGCCGAGCAGGATACCGGCCACAACGCCAGGATTGTGGTGCAGGCTCTCGAAGAACCTTTTGAACAACAGGCCGATGACGAGCGCCGGAGCAGTCGCCACGCCGACGAGCCAGCCCAGCCGCGCATCGGCGGAGTCAAAGGGCCTGCGCTTCAGCGCATCCGTCGCCATCGCGCGGGCGATGGACCACAAGTCTTTCCAGAAGTAGGCGATGACGGCCAGGAGCGTGCCGAGTTGGAGCAGCACGTCGAAGACGAAACGGGCGTTCTCGTCAAACGCCCACCCGAACAGCCACGGGACGAGGATGAGATGCGCCGTAGAGGAAACGGGAATAAACTCGGTCAGGCCCTGGGTGATGCCGAGGATTATGGATTGGAAGAGAGACATGGTGTGTGGGTGTATACGTGTGGAGGTATGGAAGTGTGGGAGCGTGAGGATGATTACTCAGCGCTCAATGTCCACAGGTCACGGACGAGGAATTGCTGAAAGTCGGAAACCTGGTCGCGCAGGCGGACGTCGGTTCGCATTTCGGGGAGAGGGTCAACGTAGTACACGCCGTCGAGGCGATTGAGCGCAACGGAATAGCCGAGGAAAGGGCAGCATAATCGTCCATTCGACCGAAGGCTGATTTATCCTGAACGCTGGCCTGCAAGTCCGCCAGGGCAATATTTTTCATCGAATGGATTTCCGCCGTTCCGTATTTTCAAAATCGTATTGAATCCATTTCTCAATCGGCCAGTCTTCGACCAGTTCGATTCTCCGGATGGCCCACTCGCTATACTCGGCGGAAATGTCGCATCCTTTCCATTGGCGCTTGAGTTGTTCAGCCACCACCGCTGTTGTACCCGAACCGAGGAAGGGATCGAGCACCAGGTCGCCGGGGTTGGATGACGCCAGCAACAATTTCCGCAACAGTTCCTCCGGCTTCTGGGTGGGGTGCGGGGTTTTCTCGTGCATCCCGTTGCATGTCGTCGGAGTCTCGATTACGTCACGCGGTTTCGCGCCGCGCGGGTTAGGCTGCCAAAGCCGCCTCTGACTCCGCTTCCCGTTCCCATACTGGCTGGTCTCAGCCTGAGGGTGTTCGGGATATTTGAGGGTGTGATTCCCGTAGGGAATGCGCACGTCATCCACGTTGGAGGTGAACTCACGGCTCTTGCGAAAATGCAAGAAGCTCTCGTGCGAGCGCCCCCAATCAGAGCCCAGGTTAGCCTTATTTTTGTAGTGCCATACCAGCCAGCGGCAGCCTCTGAAAAAGCGCGAGGCGGGAAGTTTGAGATCAGCCAGGATTTCGGAGAAACCGCAGATGTACAGCGTCCCCGTAGGCTTGAGCACACGCGCCGCTTGCTCGATCCATTGTAGTGACCAGCGAACGTATTCTTCCTGCGACTCGAAGCTATCCCACTCAGCTTTTTTGATGTTGTAGGGGGGATCGGCAAAAATCAGGTTGGCGCTCTCGGCTTCGAGGGAGCGCAACCACGTCAACGCATCGCCAACCCAAATTTCGCCATTGGGGTGCGCATAAACGCGTGTGGGAACAGCCGGGTCGAGCCGGGCAGGGTCAACCGGCAGACGCTGGCCTTTGAGCATCGGTTGGCCGAAGAAGGTGGGCAACGCCGTGTTCCGCGCATAACCCGCTGTCGGTTCTTTTAGGGCAGCCGGTGTAGCCTTCAATTTTTTGGATGGACGAGAGGCTTTCTTTTTCTTCATTGCGCTGCCGAGTATACCCACTCGGCTAAGGGGCGTCAAAGTAAAAGCCAACGCCAAAGTCTGTCTATTGCCGACTGACGACTGGCGACTGATTACCGCGGTAGTTGGCCAGAAATTGCTCCGCGTACTGTTCAAACCTCCCGTCGCATGTCGCCTGCCGCATTTCGCGGGCGAGGGTGAGCAGCAGGTGGACGTTGTGCATGGTGAGCAGCGTCGCGCCGAGGATTTCGCCGGAGACGACGAGGTGGCGCACGTAGGCGCGGGTGAAGCGGGTGCAGCAGTAACAGGTACAGCCCTCTTCGATGGGGCGCGGGTCGCGGGCGTAGGGCGCGTTTTTCATGTTCATCCGCCCGGTGCGTGTGAGCGCCGCGCCGTTGCGCGCCACGCGGGTGGGCAGGACGCAGTCAAAGATGTCCACCCCTCGCCGGACGCCGTTGACTAAATCCTCGGGTGAGCCGACGCCCATCAGATAGCGCGGCCTGTCGGCGGGGAGGATGTCGTTCACCCGTTCGATCATCGCGTGCATCTGCTCTTTGGTCTCGCCCACCGCCAGCCCGCCGATGGCGTAGCCCGGAAAACCGAGGTCCGTCAGGTAGCGCGCCGACTCTTCGCGCAGGTCGGGGAAGACGCCGCCCTGCACGATGCCGAACAGGGCCTGGTCGCCGCGCTTTTTCGCGGCCAGGCAGCGCGTCGCCCAGGCGTGCGTGCGGTCGAGCGCCTCACGGTTGTAATCGCGGTCGAGCGGCGGCGGGCACTCGTCAAAGGCCATGATGATGTCCGCGCCGAGGTTCTCCTGGATGGCGACGGACTTCTCCGGCGTGAAGCGGTGCATCGTCCCGTCCACGTGGCTCTTGAACGTCACGCCGTCGGCGTCAATCTTGCGCGTGGCCGAGAGGGAGAACACCTGGAAGCCGCCCGAGTCGGTGAGCAGCGGGCCGTCCCACTGCATGAACCGGTGCAGGCCGCCCAGGTCGCGGATGAGCTCGTCGCCGGGGCGCAGGTAGAGGTGGTAGGTGTTGCTGAGGACGAG
>DATDRS010000465.1:0-3238 GCA_035291605.1 Anaerolineales bacterium
GAGGGTGTCATTCCCCGATCACCTGCACCACCAGCGCCCGGCGGCGCGGGCGGTTGTCGAAGTCAATGTAGACGATCTGCTGCCACGTGCCTAAACGCAGTTCCCCTTTGGTGAAGGGGATGGTGAGCGAGGGGCCGAGCAGCGCGGCCCGCAGATGCGCGTGTCCGTTCCCATCCCCCCAGCGCAAGTTGTGCTTATAATCCCTGTCGGGCGGCGCGATTTCGTCGAGCGCGCGCCGCAGGTCGGCCAGCGCGCCCTCCTCGAACTCAATCGTCGTCAGGGCCGAGGTTGAAGACGGGCAGAACACGGTGACGATGCCATCGGACAGGCCGGACCGGCGCACCTCGTCGGCGACGGCATTGGTGACGTCGTGCATATCGGCGTGGCCTTTGGTTTGGAGTGAAATTTCGCCAGTGCGGATCATTCTGACCTCCTTAATGGTCCAGCCTCGAGGGGCCGCACTCCGCATTATAGTCACAGTCACGCCCGGGCATGACGTCGCCACAACCGGGCGGCTCTGATCTCCCATTGCGGCTGCTTGGGGCTTGCTCTTCTGCCCAAGTGCATTATAATGTAACCGTGGTTACATTTCAGATGGCCTCCGCTTGGCTGCTCCTGCTGTACAAAATTTCGCCTGAGCCGACCTCGCGCCGTGTGTATATCTGGCGTAAGTTGAAGCGTTTGGGCGCGATCCTGCTGCACGACGCCGCGTGGGTGTTACCCGACACGGCGCGCACGCGCGAGCAGTTCCAATGGCTGGCCGCCGAGATCGGCGAAATGGGGGGCGAAGCGCTGCTGTGGGAGTCGCGTCTGGTGCTCAACGGGCCGGAAGAAACGCTCATCCAGCAATTTGTCGAACAGGCCGACGCAGCCTATCACGCCATTCTCAAGGAATTGGAAAAGGACGATCCCAATTTGGCCGTGTTGTCGCAGCAATATCAGCAGGCCAAACTAGAGGACTACTTTCACTCGCCGCTGGGTGAGCAAGCGCGCCAGGCGCTCGTATCGGCGCGAGGAGGCAGGGACGAATGAAATGGGTGACCTGGGAGAACGTGGCGGTGGACCGCATGGCGTGCGCCTGGCTCATCCGGCGCTTCATCGACCCGAAGGCCGAGTTCTTGTTTGTGCCCGCGGGCGAAAAGGTAATGCCCAAAGGCGCGGAGGCGTTCGATATTCCCGGCGCACGCCTCTCGCACCGGCGCGGACATTGCACCTTTTATACGCTGCTGAAGGAGTATGCGTTGAAGGACGCCATTCTTCAGCGCCTCGCGCGAATTGTGGACGAGGCCGACGTGGTGCAGGAAGTGACCGTGGAGCCGGTGGCGCCAGGCCTGGATTTCATCTGCCGGGGCTTGCGCCGCGCCAGCCCCGACGATCAAACAGCGCTGGAGCGCGGCGTGTTGATTTACGAGGCGTTATACGCCGAACTATCAGCCGAGTTCGGTTGAATCATGCCCGCCGCGCTGACCGATTTCCGTCTAACCCGACACTTGCGGGTGCTCACCCCCGATGGCCGCCTGCTCTTCGCCACACGCCTTGCGCGTCTATTTGCGTACGGGTTCTTGTCCGTCGTCCTGGTACTGTATCTTGCCGAGGTTGGCCTGACCGAGGCGCAGATTGGCCTCCTGCTCACGCTCACGTTGATCGGCGACACGCTCATCTCGCTGTGGATGACGACGCGCGCCGACCGCCTGGGCCGGAAACGGATGCTGTTATTCGGCGCGGGGCTGATGGTCTTAGCGGGCGCGCTGTTTGCGCTGACGCAGGACTTCCGGCTGCTGGTGCTGGCGGCGACCATCGGCGTCATCAGCCCCAGCGGAAACGAAGTCGGCCCGTTCCTGTCCATCGAGCAGGCGGCGCTCTCCCAACTCATCCCGGACGAACGGCGCACGCCGGTCTTTGCGTGGTACAACCTGGTCGGCTCGTTTGCGACCGCCGTGGGTGCGCTGTGCGGCGGCGCGCTCGCGCAGAATTTGCGGAGCGCCGGGTTGACGCCGCTCGACAGCTATCGCGCCATTGTGATGGGTTATGCGGTCATCGGGCTGCTGTTGGCGATCCTGTTCAGGCAACTCTCATCGGCGGTCGAAACGCTCGTCTCATCGCCCGCCGCCCGTCACACGTCACTTGGCCTGCACCGCTCCCGTCACGTCGTCCTTCGACTCTCCAGCCTCTTCGCCCTCGACGCCTTCGGCGGCGGGTTCGTGGTGCAGAGCATCGTCGCCTACTGGTTTCACGTCCGTTACGGCGTTCAACCGGCGGCGCTCGGCGGCATCTTCTTCGGCGCGAACCTTCTCGCCGGTATTTCTGCGTTGAGCGCGGCCTGGCTGGCCAGGCGGATTGGCCTGATTAACACGATGGTCTTTACGCACCTCCCCTCGAATGTTCTGCTGGTGCTCGTCCCGCTCATGCCCACCCTGCCGCTGGCGGTTGCCGTGTTACTCCTACGCTTCAGCCTCTCGCAGATGGACGTGCCTACGCGCCAGTCGTACACACTGGCGGTCGTGACCCCGGACGAGCGCTCGGCGGCGGCGGGCGTCACCGGCATCGCGCGCACCATCGGGGCCTCGCTCTCGCCGCTATTTGCCGGGCCGATGCTCGGCCTCCCGGCCTTATGGAGCGCGCCCTTCTTCGTCGCGGGCGGGCTGAAGATCATTTACGATTTGGCATTGTATCGAAGTTTCGTGGCGCTCAAGCCGCCAGAGGAAAAGAGTTTTGATAGCGCCTTACCCCCTCATTCCCCCTCTCCTGACTTGCGGTCGGGAGAGGGGGACGGGGGTGAGGAAAGGAGATCTCCATGAAATGGGTCACCCGTTCCCACGTCCACGTTGACCGCGTCGCCTGCCCGTGGCTGATTACGCGGTTCATTGACAATGAGGCCGAGTTCCTCTTCGTCCCCAAGAGCCAGGTGGACAAGGTGGCCGTCGAAACGGGCGCGATCCCGTTCGACGCGCCGGGCGTGGAGCTCGGCCACCACGAGGGACGCTGCTCGTTTGAGAGCATCCTGCACAAATACGGCCTGACCGATCCGGCCCTCCAACGATTGGCGAAGATCGTCCATGCCGCCGACGTGGCCAAGGACATTGACACTGACCCGCTGGCGCGCGGCCTCGAAGCCATCGCCACCGGCTACAGCCTGCGCTCCCCGGACGACGAGGAGAATCTCGCGCACCAGTTTGAGGTGTACGACGCGCTGTATGCGTGGTGCCGGTTACAGGTAGCGGGAGGCCAGTAAATAAGG
>DATDRS010000466.1:0-8963 GCA_035291605.1 Anaerolineales bacterium
ACCACAAGCCGACAGCGATCCTCTCCGGCGGGCAGAAGACGCGCGCCTTGCTCGCTCGGCTGCTGCTCGAAAACCCCGACCTGTTGATCCTGGACGAGCCGACGAATCACCTGGACATCTCCGCGGTGGAGTGGCTGGAGAACTGGATCAACGAATGGAACGGGGCAGCCCTCATCGTATCGCACGATCGCTATTTCCTGGACCAGACGGTGAACGCCGTGTGGGAGATGCAGTTCGGGCAGCTCGAAGCGTATCGCGGGAACTACTCGGCCTACCTCACCCAGCGCGCGGAACGGCACGCCCAGCGGCTGGCCGAGCACGAGGCGCAGCAGGCCTTCATCGTCAAAGAGCAGGAATACATCCGCCGCAACATCGCGGGGCAAAACACGAAGCAGGCGCAGGGGCGGCGGCGACGGCTGGAGCGCATGCTGCGCGAGCCGACCGCCCAGCATCCCGAAGAGCGGCGCGCCTTCAAGCCGCAGACGGCGCAGACGATCAAGCTCAAGATGGAGACGGACCTGCGCTCCGGCGACCGGGTGATCGAGACGAAAGACCTGGCCGTTGGTTATCCGGACCCTGAAGGGCGTTCCGGTGACCGGAAGGTTCTATTCCGCGCGCCCGACGTGCTGTTATGGCGCGAGGAGTGCGCCGCGCTCGTCGGACCGAATGGGGCGGGGAAGACGACCTTCCTGAAGACGCTGCTGGGCGAAATCCCGCCGCTTGAAGGCAACCTGAAGCTGGGGAGCAGCCTGAAGGTGGGCTACTTTGCCCAGGCCGCTTCGCGCGAGGGGCTGAACGCGGACAACACCGTGCTCGACGAGGTCCGCGCGGCCCAAGACATGCCCATAGGCAAGGCGCGCGACTACCTGGCGAAGTTCCTGTTCACGGGCGACGACGTGTTCAAGCCGGTCTCGGTGCTTTCGGGCGGGGAGCGCGGGCGGCTGGCGCTGGCGAAACTTGCGCTGGAGGGCGCGAACCTGCTCCTGCTCGACGAGCCGACGAACCACCTGGACATCCCGTCGCAGGAAATCCTCGAGGCCGTGCTCGCCGATTTTCCGGGGACAATCCTGCTGGTCTCGCACGACCGCTACTTGATTGACGCGCTGGCGACGCAGGTCTGGTCGGTAGAGGGCGGCTCACTGGAAGTGTTTGAAGGGGGCTGGAGCGAGTATGTGGCGTGGCGGGAAGAGAAGGAAAAATCCCAAATCCCAATCTCCAAACCCCGGAATGCCAGCGCTGGGTCATCATTTGCCAATCAACAATCAGCGGTCAAAAATCAGAAATCACAGGAGCGGAAGCGGGCGGCGCGGTTGTCGGAGCTGGAGAGCACGATTGCGGCCCTGGAAAAACGGCTGGCGGAGCTGAGCCAGGATTTGGAGAGCGCTGGCGCGGATGTTGCACGGGTAAAAGCGCTGGGCGAGGCGTACGCGCAAGTCGAGGCCGAGTTGTCGGCCAGAATGGAGGTCTGGGCGGCCCTCGCCGGATAGAGGCTCTGTGCCATGGCGGCCAGGATACGCAGAAAAAGAAACCTCAACTGGTCTGTTCGGCATGTTCAGGCGCGGGCGCAGGATTGGCCGATCCTCCTGGCCGAATTATGTGAGTATGCCGCTTTTTTGAAAACGCATTTCTGCTATAATTTCCTCACCCGCGCTTCTGAGGCGCGGGGGAATTTTTCTGCTCCTATTCGCCCCATATTTATGGCCTCTGCTCCCAATAATCCGCTGCGTTTTCAACGCTCACCACGCGGGCCGGTGATGCCCAGCTGGATGATGGGCGCGCTCGTCGGCGTGTTCCTGATCGCCACGGCGCTGTCCGGCTATCTGGTCTTCGCCAGCGTCCGCGATTTTGTGGCCGACTGGCGCGTGACGAACGTCAACCCCACGCCGGTCGGCGCGACGGGCGGCGGCGGCAACGACGGCCCGTCGGGCAATAGCGGCAACTCAGGCGGGATCATCCCCGCCAAATGGTCCGGCGCCGATCGGGTCACGCTGCTGGTGATGGGCATTGACCGCCGCAAGATTGACGTGGACCGGGCGTACCGCACCGACACCATGATGCTCATCTCAGTAGACCCGGTCGCCAAGACGGCGGTGATGCTCTCCATCCCGCGCGACCTGTGGGTAGAGATACCGGGCTACGGCGTGAATAAGATCAACACCGCGAACTTCACCGGCGATTCCTTCGACTACCCCGGCGGGGGCCCGGCTCTCGCGGTGAAGACGATCAAGTACAACCTGGGCATCAACGTAGACTACTACGTCCGGCTCGACTTCATCGCCTTCGAGACGTTCATTGACACTCTCGGCGGGGTTGACATGGACGTGCCGGAGGCGATTGACGACCCGGAATACCCGGATGGCGCGAATGGCTACGAGCCGTTTTACCTCCCGGCCGGCCGCCAGCACCTCAATGGCCACGACGCTTTGCGCTATGCGCGCACCCGGCATACTGAACAGGGCGACATTGACCGCGCGAAGCGCCAGCAGCAGGTCATCATGGCCGTGCGCGACAAGGTCCTCAGCCTGAACATGCTGCCGACGCTGATCGCCAAGTCGCCGGCGATGTACCAGGCGCTCAACGAGAACGTCACGACCAACCTGACGCTGGATCAGATCATCGCGCTGGCCTTGCTGGGGCAGGATATCCCCAGAGAAAACATCCAGTCAGTGGTGATTGATTATCAGTACCTGACGGAAGGCACGACCTCCGACAACCAACAAGTGCTCATCCCGCTGCGCGACAAAATCCGCGAGCTGCGCGACGGCCTGTTCACGACGGCCGCGGCGCTGCCCCAGCCGGCCTCAGGAGACGCCAAAGCCCTGATCGCCGCCGAGGGCGCGAAAGTCGTCGTCCTGAACGGCGCGGGCGTGCAGGGGCTGGCGCAATCCACCGCCGAGTGGCTGCAGGGGCAGGGGGTGAACGTGGTCGCGTATGATACCGCCGACCGCCCGGATTACGCGAACTCGGTGATGGTGGTGTACACGGGCAAGCCCTACACGACCGTGTGGCTGCAAAAGACCTTCGGCGTCGCCAACATCGTCAGCGGCGACGACCCCAACAGCCCGGTGGACGTGAAGATCATCCTCGGCGTGGACTGGCGCGTGCCGACGGCGACGCCGTAGTTTTTTTCAGTGGATGGAACGGATGAGGGGATAGGAACAAAAAAGTCCCTGCGCCGCGCGGCGCAGGGACTTTTGTTTCGCAGTCACGTCAGGCGTGAGACGTCACTTGAGCGATTCCAAGTACGCGATGAGGTCTGCCACTTCCTGCTTGGTGAGCGAGCCGCCATAGATGGCGGGCATGAGCGACTGGCCGTTGGTGGCGTTCACGTAACTGGCGCCGGGCACCAGGTAGGCGCCGGGCAGGACGATGGACTCGAATAGATATTGCTGGGCGCTCGCAGCCTTGCCCGTGTAGTCCGCGCCTGTGAAGCGCTTCTCGGCGCGCGCGCCGACGCCTTCGCCGTTCGGGTCGGCGCTCGCCAGCCAGGCCGGGCCAACGGCGGCGGTGACGTGGCAGGCCGTGCAACCCTTGCCCTCGGCCAGCGCTTTGCCGGTTGCGGCGTCCCCGGCCGGGAGCTCAATGGTGATGTCCGTGCCGACGCCCTCAATCGCTGGGGTCGGCGCGGCCCCGGCGCCGCCGTATTGCGGGGCCCAGTTCATGATGAAGGCGACCAGCGAGTCCACTTGATCCTTGCGCAGCGGACCGCCATATTCCTCACCCCAGGTGGGCATACGCTGAGGGTAAGTGGCAAAGGCGGCCGAGGGGCGCGGGCGTCCGCCTGCAATCGCCGACCGGATGTAGTCTTCCGTCGAGCCAGCCCAGCCGATTTCCTGCAGCCGGGGCGGAAGGGGTGAGCCAACCAGCAGGTCGGCGGCGTTGAGCGCCGGGGCGACGCCTTCGATGCCCTGGCCTTGAACGCCGTGGCACGTGATGCACCGCCCCTCGAACAGCGTCGCGCCCACTTCGATTTGCCGTGTCTCGTAGGCGCGCGTGAAGCCTTCCATGCGGGATGGCTCGGTCACCGCCACAAAACCGAGCAGGATCGTCGTCAGCACCAGGCTGACCGTGCCCAAAATAACACGCCAGGTCATGGATTATTCTCCCTGCCCGTAGTTGGAATCGCGATGGAAGTACGCCGTCTGGCAGAACTCATTCTGGGCGCCGGGCAAGCAAAAGTCCTCCGGCGCTTCGCCCCAGGTCACGCGGAAAGTGATCTTCTTGAGGCCTTCCTGCCAGTCCTCGACGATCATTAAACCTTCGCCATCCACCAGGCAGTTGCCGGCCGCGCGGCAGGTGGGATTGTCCGCCGCCCGCACCATCTCTTCTTCGTAGGTGTGCAGCAGCTTCTTGAGCGTCTCGGTCGGCGCGGATTCCCACTCTGCGGCCGTGTAGGTACCGGGGGTCAGCTCGGCCCAGTTCGCAGTGCGCAGAGGGCCGGGTTCGGTCTGCGGCAGAAGTTCGGCCACCACTTCCTGGTCGGGGGAGGAGGACACCGCGTAGTGCGGCGTGCCCATGTAAGAGAGGATTGCCAGCACGATGAGCACGAGCGCGCCGACAGTCAGGCCGACGCGGCGGTCGCCGTAGCGGCGGCTGGGGCCGACTTCCAGATAGGGGAGGATCATCAGCCCGTTGAAGATCGCGCCCGGCAGGATGACGCCCCACAAGAACTTGTCGCCGACCTTCAACATGCCTTGCAGCCACAGGAAGTACCACGGCGCGGTCGTGTGCAGGGGCGTGATGAGATACTCGGCGTGCGGCTCGAGCGGCGCATGATACCAGAAAACGGTCGAGGCCACGAGCAGGAAGGTGGTCACCGACACGTAGAACAGTTCGCGCGTGAGCACGTCCGGCATGAAGTACGTGCGCTGGTCGGTCGGGACCCGCTTGGCCGTGTCCTCGCCCACCGGCTCGGACTCCGGCGGGAGGCTGTGGCCGTGGATGACGACCTTGTAGTAGTGCACGCCGAGGAAGATGAAGCCTACGAGCGGCAACAGCAGCACGTGCCCGAGATACCAGCGCAGCAGGCCCCACTCGTTGAACTGCGGGCCGCCGCGCAGGAGCAGGTTGGCGATGTCGCCGACGGCTTGCGGCTGGATGGCCTCGGCCATCGAAGCGCCGATGGTCACCGCCCACAGGGAGAGCTGGTCCCACGGGAGCAGGTAGCCGGAGAACGAGAGGATGAGCGTGACCAGCAGGAGCACGACGCCGGTGAACCAGGTGAACTGGCGCGGCTTCTTGTAGTTGCCGGTGATGAAGGTGCGGATCATGTGGAGGAACACGACCCAGACCATCACCTCGGCGCCTAGCTTGTGCAGGTCGCGCATCAGCCGTCCGAAGGGCACGTTGCCGAGCAGGTTGAGCATGTTCTCGTACGCCACCAGCGGCGAGGGCGTGTAGAACAGCATGAGGATCAGGCCCGTGATGGTTTCGAAGGCGAAGAAGTAGGTGGACAGCCAGCCCAGCCGGAAGGAGGGATACAACCCGGCCGTGAGGTTGTGGTAGTACGTGGGCCGCATGTGGAACCAGAAGCCGTCGGCGTGCGGCTTGACGCGCGGGTTGGGGCGGGGCGGCGGGTCGCCGCGCAGCACCGAGCGGATGTCCTCGATGTCCAGCCCGGCGGTCAGGCGCTCGACCGATTCATTGATCTTGTAGAGCACCGCGGGCATGAGGCCCTTGTTCTTAATGTCATTCAAGAATGGGAAGTGAGGTTTGAAGACAGCCATGAGGAGTCTCCTCGCGCTACTTAACGCCCGGTACAGAATTAGGCGCGCCAGAGATGCGCCTGCCGGTGTTGATGCGCAATTTGGCCGCGCCCGTGATGTCAATCGCCGTCCCCTCCATCCCGTTCAACGTCGCCTCGGTCCTGGTGATCACGTTGCCGTTTACGTCCACGGCTTCGATGACGAAAACGTCCAGGTTGCGGCGGGCGGGGCCGCCGATGCGCACCCCGGTCGGGAGATATTTGGAGCCGTGGCACGGGCATTCGAAGCGGTCGTTGGTGGGCACCCACTTGTAAATGCAGCCGAGGTGCACGCAGATCTTATAGAGCGCTTTCACGCCCTTCGGCTGGTTCGCATACGGTTCGCCGGAGACGTACTGCTGCAGACGCTCGTCGCCGGCGTTCTGGTCGCCCAGGTTAACCAGCCAAAAACGCCCGGCGTCGTACGGCTGGGGATCGCTGTCGGGCGCGGGCACTTCGCCGATGTCAAGCTCGAAGATGCCGCCGAAGGTCCCGGCCTTAAAGCGTGGATATGCGAACCACAACGTCGCGCCCCCTGTTTCCGCCATGAGGAGGGCCATGGAGGCGGCCCAAATGTAATATAGGAACTCCCGCCGGGTCATGGGCGGCACGGCGGGAGCTTTGGCGCCTGCGCTGGCTTCAGCAGCCATACTCTTATTCATCCTCCTTGAAAAATAAATTGCGGTGGAGCGGGGACATTATATCACTAACGGTAATCGGTTCAAATTTGGCGGGGGTTTCTTCCTTTTTCGATCCAATGTGTAAAATTTATCACAAGACTCTCCAGATCGTCAACCACAATTTTCGGGCGGTAATGCGCAATTGACATGTTGCGCAGAGAGCCGATAATACACCCCACCCATGTCTGATTCCTCCCCGTCTCTCCCCGCATTGATCGCCGACCCGACCGGGCTGACTTCTCTTGTGCACGACCTCGCCCGGGCGCGGGTGGTGGCGGTGGATACAGAGTCCAACAGCCTGTTTGCGTACCGCGAGCGCGTGTGCCTGATTCAGTTCTCCACGGCCTCAGGCGACTATCTGGTTGACCCGCTCGGTTTCTCCGACCTCAGCGCGCTCGCGCCCCTGTTCGCCAATCCGCGCCAGCAGAAGGTTTTTCACGCCGCCGAGTACGATATTCTCTGCCTCAAACGCGACTACGGCTTTGAGTTCGCCGCTATCTTCGACACGATGATCGCCGCCCGTACGCTCGGCTGGCCGCAACTGGGCCTGGCCGCGATACTGGAAGGGCGCTTTGGCGTGAAGATGAACAAGAAGTTTCAACGGGCGAACTGGGGGCAGCGGCCGCTCACGCCCGAGCAGCTCGACTACGCCCGGTTGGACACGCGCTACCTCATCCCCCTGCGGGACATCCTGTCCGCCGAATTGGCGGCGGCGCATCGCATGGAAGAGGCCGGCGAGGAGTTTTCCCGGCTGGCGCGGCTGGGGGCCAGGAGCGACGCGAACGGATACGGCCCCCAGGGATTCTGGCGCATCAACGGCGCGCGCGAGCTCGCGCCCAGGCAGGCGGCGGTGCTGAAAGAGCTCTACGCCTATCGCGACCAGCAGGCCCAACGCGCCGACCGGCCGCCATTCAAGATTATGAGCGACGAGACGCTGCTGGAGATCGCGCGCCGCTGCCCCCGCCGGGCCGAGGGCTTGAAGGGGCTGAAAGGCATGACCGCCGGCCAGGTCAACCGCCACGCCCCCGGCCTGCTCAAGGCGGTCCAGCGCGGCCTTGCGGCGGCGCACCTGCGCCCGCCAGACCTGGAGCGGGAGGCGGATGAAGTGCGGGAGCGGTATGACCGCCTCCACCAGTGGCGCAAGCAGAAAGCCAAAGCGCGCGGCGTCGAGTCCGATGTCATCCTCCCACGCGAGGCGTTGTGGGAGTTGGCTCGCCGCATCCCGCACACCCTGGATGAGCTGCTCCAGGTCGAACACCTCGGCCCCTGGCGGCGGGAGACGTATGGAGCGGAGATTTTGAAGGTGTTAGGTGTGCAAAACGGCGGCGAGGTTAATCGGTGACGTATTCCGTAGCGCGTACGTATTCCGTCTAAGAACGAACCAAGCGGAATACGCGCTACGCAATGCGCCCTGATTCACGAATGGCTTTTGCTCTAATCCGCCTCCTCATCGAAAGGATACTCCACTATGGAAATCACCTTCCACGGCGCAGCGCAGACGGTCACCGGCTCTCAGCATTTGCTCGGCGTCAACGGCCACAAAATTCTGCTCGACTGCGGGTTGTATCAGGGCAAACGGCAGGAGGCCATTTTCCGCAACAGCCATTTTATGTTCGAGCCAAACAAGCTGCACGCGCTGGTCCTCTCGCACGCGCATATTGACCATTCGGGCAACATCCCGAGCTTAGTGAAGAAGGGGTTCCGCGGCCCCATCTACGCGACGCACGCCACGGTGGACCTGTGCGATTACCTGCTGCGCGACTCGGGGGGCATCCAGGAAAACGACGCCGAGTTCCTCAACCGGCGCGCGGCCAAGCGCGGCGAGCCGCAGAACTTCGAGCCGTTGTACACTGAGGAGGACGCCAAGAGGGCGCTCCAGTATTTCACCGATCGGTCATACGACGAGCCCTTTGAAGTGGCGCCGGGTGTGATCGCCACGTTTTACGAGGCCGGGCACATCCTTGGCTCCGCGAGTGTGGTGCTGGAGGTCGAGGATAAGGGGCGCAAGTTCCGCTTGGCCTTCTCCGGGGACATTGGCCGGTTCAACCTCCCCATCCTGCGCGACCCGGTCCTGCTCCGGGACATTGACTACGTCATTATGGAATCCACCTACGGCACGAAGAATCACCGCCCACCCGAGGAGGCCCAGGCGGAGTTCGCCGCACTCGTCAAGGAGACCATTGCGCGGCGTGGGAAAATCATCATCCCCTCGTTCGCCGTGGGCCGCGCGCAGGAACTGGTCTACGAACTGAGCCGGCTGATCGGCGCCAAACAGATTCCGCCTATCCCAGTGTATGTGGACAGCCCGCTGGCCGACCGGGCGGCCACGGTTTTCTGGGCCCACGTGGGGCTGTTCGACGAAGAAGCCCGGACCTTAGCCCTTGAGAACCACGCCGACGAGGTCTTTGGCTTCAGCAGCCTGAAGTACATTCGCTCGGTGGAGGAGAGCAAGGCCCTCAACGACGAAAAAGGGCCGTTGATCATCATCAGCGCCTCGGGCATGTGCGAATCCGGACGCATCCGGCATCACCTGGCGAACA
>DATDRS010000467.1:0-13940 GCA_035291605.1 Anaerolineales bacterium
TCAGTTCATGGTGATGGAGAAGAAGACGCGCGGCCTCAAGAACCTGCCGACGGTGGTGATGACGCTCGAATCCATCCTCGCCGACCGCCGCGCCGGAAAGTACGCCGGGGTGGCGGATTTTCTGCCGCAACTCAAGTTCTAACTCCTGGCTGTTGTATAATCCCCTCGATGACCGACCTCGATATCTCGAAACAACAGTGGGAAGAGCGCACGCTCGGCCCTGCCCTCCGCAAGAACCCCGAGCGCCGCGAGAAGTTTGAAACGCCCTCCGGCATCCCCCTCGACCATCTCGCTCTCCCCTCCGACCCTGACCCCGACTACAACGACCGACTCGGCTTCCCCGGCGAATATCCGTTCACGCGCGGCATTCAGCCGACGATGTATCGCGGGCGCTTCTGGACGATGCGCCAGTACGCTGGCTACGCCACCGCCGAGGCCTCCAACCAGCGCTACAAGTTTCTCCTTAGCCAGGGGCAAACCGGCCTCTCGGTCGCCTTCGACCTGCCCACTCAAATCGGCTATGACGCCGACGATCCGATGGCGCTGGGCGAGGTGGGCAAGGTCGGCGTCTCGATTTCTTCCATCGAAGATATGGCGACGCTCTTCGACGGCATCCCGCTCGACCGGGTCAGCACCAGCATGACGATCAACGCGCCCGCCGCGATTTTGCTCGCGCTCTACATCGCCGTCGCCCGACGGCAGGGCGTCAGTCCCAGGCAGCTGCGCGGCACGGTGCAAAATGACATCCTCAAAGAATACATCGCGCGCGGAACCTACATCTTCCCGCCCGCGCCTTCCATGCGCCTCATCACCGACCTCTTCCGCTACTGCAAAGACGAAGCGCCGCAATGGAACTCCATCTCCATCTCCGGTTATCACATCCGCGAAGCCGGGAGCACGGCCGTCCAGGAAGTCGCCTTCACCCTCGCCAACGGCATCGCCTACGTGCAGGCGGCGCTGGAGGCGGGCCTGAACGTGGACGGCTTCGCCGCGCAGCTCTCCTTCTTCTTCAACGCCCACAACCACTTTCTGGAAGAAGTCGCCAAATTCCGCGCCGCGCGCCGCCTGTGGGCCAAAATCATGCGCGAGCGCTTCGAGGCCAAAGACCCGCGCAGTTGGATGCTCCGCTTCCACACGCAGACCGGCGGCTCCACTCTGACCGCGCAGCAGCCCGAGAACAACATCGTCCGCGTGGCCCTGCAAGCGCTCGCCGCCGTCCTCGGCGGGACGCAATCGCTCCATACCAACAGCATGGACGAGGCCCTCTCCCTCCCCACCGCGCACGCGGCGCAAATCGCCCTCCGCACGCAGCAAATCATCGCGCACGAATCCGGCGTCGCCGACACGATAGACCCCCTCGCCGGCAGTTACGTCATCGAACACCTCACCGATGAAATCGAGCGCCGCGCCTTTGACTACATCCGCAAGATTGACGCCATGGGCGGCGCGCTCAAGGCCATTGAACGCGGCTATGTCCAAAGCGAGATACAGGAGGCGGCCTATCGCTGCCAGCAGGCGGTCGAGCGCCGGGAACAAATCGTCGTCGGCGTGAATGCGTTTACGGTAGACGCGCCGACGGAGATCGAGCGCTTGAAGATTGACCCCGCGATTGAAGAACAAGCCCGCGCCCGGCTGTCGGCGCTGCGGGCCAGGCGGGACTCCGCTCAGGTCGCAGCCTTGTTGTCCCGCCTGGAGTCGGCCGCCAAAGGCGCCGACAATCTGATGCCGTTCTTCATCGCCTGCGTTGAGAACTACGCCACCGTCGGGGAAATCTGCCGCACGTTGCGCAGCGTCTGGGGGGAATATCGTCCCGCCTCGTAAGAGCCGCCCGGCTTCCTCTCATCCGTTGAAAGAAAAAAACATCATGATCAAGCGCATTGACCATATCGCCATCGTCGTCGAAGACATTGACAAAGCCCTCCACTTCTGGCGGGATGGGCTGGGGTTAGAGTTGACGCATGTAGAAGATGTGCCAGACCAGGGGTCGGCGGTCGCGTTCCTGCCCACCGGCGAGGGCGAAGTCGAGCTGGTCAAGCCGACCTCCGAGACCTCTGGCATCGCGCGCTACCTCGCCAAGCGCGGGCCGGGGATGCACCACATCTGTTTTGAGGTGGACGACATCAACGCCACCCTGGCGGCGTTGAAAGCCAGGGGCGCGCGCCTGATCAACGAAGCTCCAACCATCGGCACGGGCGGCAAAAAAATCGCGTTCATTCATCCCGAAAGCACACACGGCGTATTGGTGGAACTTTATGAACTGACGCCGCAGGAGCACGAGCGGCGACTGGAGCGGCAGTTGGGGTTGGCTGATCGCGTTCTGCACGAGGGGCGAGTGATGAGGGCGGCGGTGATGGGCTTCCTGAATACGCTGATGCGGGGCAACACACCGGCTGAGGTCGAGGCAGCACCAGTACCCGCGGGGGATCGTGCCAACAGTCACTAACTATCTATTACCCATTTCCTCTTTGGTTTTGTGAGAAAGTGTGTATAATACAGACACTCAAGCGGGTTACGTTTCTGAACATTACCTGATCTATACCCTGAATAAGGAAAGGATATTACTAACAATGCTTACTTTCAAAGATAACAAGGGCCAGGGCCTCGTGGAATACGCCCTGATCCTCGTGTTGGTCGCCGTGGTCGTCATCGTGATCCTCGCGCTGCTCGGCCCGGCCATCGGCAACGTGTTCAGCAACATCGTCGGCAACATCTAGTCTGCACCCAGACTCCCTAGACCGCTTGAGTTCAACGGCCTCCCGAAAGGGAGGCCGTTTGATTTGTGCGGACTCATACCTGCTTCTCAGACAATAGCCTTTCCAGAGCGCCGATCAGCCGGTCAACATCGGCGCGCGTATTGTAGCCTTGAATTGAGACCCGGAGCATCGGCCGGCCGTTCCAGTTCCACAGTGGGACTTCGACGCGAGATTCGTCATACAGGCGGCGCTTGAGCGCGTCGCCGTCGCCCGGCGGCAGCAACGCCGAAAACATCTGCGCGAAGGCCTCGTCGGCGCAGATCGGAGGGAGGCCGGTGAGGGCGGCGAGCCGTCGCCGCGCCTCCGCGGCCAGCGCATGGCAGGCCGCGCGGACTTCATCCCAATGGCGCGCTGCAAAAAAATCTATCGCGGCCGGTGTGGCGAGGCAGGCTGCCGGGTCAAAGGTCCCTCTCCACTCCTGCTCGTCCACGAACCGCGAAGGGCCGGGCGTTTCGCTCTGCCATCCCCAGCTCACGACCAGCGGCTCAACCAGCGACTGGCAGGCTGGCCGCGCGTACAAAAACGCCGAGCCTTTCGGCGCGCACAGCCACTTGTGGCAATTGCTCGTGTAAAAGTCTGCGCCGAGGGCGTCGAGGTCGAGCGGGATCTGCCCCACGGCGTGCGCCCCGTCAATTACGGTGAGAATACCCGCCTCCCGCGCGCGGCGGCAAAGCTCGCGCACCGGCAGGATGATCGCCGTGGGCGCCGTGATGTGGCTCAGAAAGATGACACGCGTTCGGGGCGTGACCCCGGCCCAGAACCTCTCCACAAACTCGGCCGCCCCGGGGGAAGGGATGGGGACAGGGAGACTCCGATACGCCGCTCCCGACTTCTCACACAGGAACCGCCAGGTGCGGTCAATCGCGCCATACTCGTGATCCGTCGTCAAAACCTCGTCATCCGGCCCCAACCGCAGACTGCGCGCCACGATATTGATCCCTGTCGTAGCGTTGGGGACATACACGATATTATCGGCGTTCGTGTGGACATAAGCCGCCAGCCTTTCGCGCGCCGCCCGCATGAGCATGGTAAACCGCCGCCCTAAAAACTCCACCGGCTGGCGCTCCAGTTCCAATTGCCAGCGCTGATATTCCGCAAACACTGGTCTGGGACACGCGCCAAAGGAGCCGTGGTTCAGGAAAGTGATGCTGGGATCCAGCAGAAATTGTTCTCGCAATGCTTCAGACTGATGCACGACGATCTCCTGCCATACATGCAAAACCGGGGCCGTCGGAGCGGGCCTGAGACCCGCCCAGACGTACCCCGGTCTGGGTTCACTGCCTCGATACCTAACGCCCGCTACTTGACGATGTAGGGCATGGCGAAGGACAGGCCGACGAGGAGGAGGATGAAACTGGCGGCGAGGATGCCAATGCGGGTCAGGTCCTTCTTGATGTGGGTGTAGTCGAAGTTGACCGTTTCGGCCCGAACGGGGCGCACCGTGGTGGCCGCCGCTTCCTCGCCGCCGCCGGCCGCCGTGATCGGCCCGACCGCCATCGGGATGTTCGGGCGGCGGAGTTTCCTGGCTTTCTTGACCTTGCTCATGGAGTACAAGTTCCTTTCAAAGAGTTTTGCGGTTGGGTAACATCCATTGCGTTGGATCAACGACGCAATGCGGAATACGCGCTACGCCCCGCATCATTGCGTTTTCAAATCTGCGAACACCACAATCCGCTGCGTATCCACCAGATAAGGATAACACGAAATTAGCGTAAGGGAAGGGTGGGGGGTCGGATCCATCACGCTCACTTCGGTCGGTTCGACGATGCGCTGGCCGGTGATGATGTAGGTGAAGACCTGACCGGCGGTATACAACTGCACTTCATCGCCCGGCCGGAGCTGGTCGAGACGCCGGAAGATCTCGCCGTAAATGTCGTTGTGGGCCGAGAGGACGAGATTGCCGGTCTGGCCGGGGTCGGGCGTGCCGAGGTGCTGCCCCACGCCCTTTTTCAATTGTTCCCAGCCGTCGCCCTGCGCGACCGGCGCATCCACGTTGATCGCCGGAATGACGACCCGGAGCGCCTGCATCGGCCCCTGCGTGGGGATCACCGGCGGAGGCAGCGATTGCAGCAGCGGCCTAAGGCTGGCCGGGATTTCGGCCTCGTTGGGCTGGGGGCCGTTGGGCGAGGTCGGCGGCGTGTGGCCGGAGGGCAGCACCACGGCCGTGATCAACGGCGTAGGCGTGAGCGTGGGCACGCTTTGCGCAATCGCCTGCGCCACCTCCTGATTCAACTGGCTGAGGATGTTCGAGCCATTGTATAGGACGTAGATCAAGCCGACGACCGCTCCCACTTCGACGAGCAGCAGAAAGACATCGAAAAACCGACGCGCGAGGCTGCGCGGCGCGGAGGCCGAGGGGCCGGTCGCCTCCAGGCGGGCGTCAGGCAATTCGCCAACCGGCACGTGGACGGCGCGGCCCGTCTGCCGATATTTGGCTAAGCGCGCCTCACGCGCCGCGCGCTTCTTCTCGGCCAGCACGCGCTCAAGTTCGTTAATCGAGAGGTCGTCAACGGAACGGCGGTCTTTCATCCGTGGTCAGTATTGCGTCTCGGGGGACTGGTCATGGTGCGCGTCTACAGTTTCGGCAGGCTTCGCTCATACGTCCAGTCCTCGACCTGCAAATACGCGCGAATCGCATAGGCGGCCGCCGAGCGCAGGGGCTCCGGCGGCCAGGGGATGACCGTGCGATTCACGAACGGGCAGGCGGTGTTCTCCGTTTGGCGTTCGAGCAACAAATCGGTTAGGGTGAGCGCATTCTGATGCGTCGTCGAAACCCCGTGGCCGATGCACCCCAAACTATAGACTGCACGCTTGTCGCCCAGATAGCCGAGCGCGGGCGTGAGGTCGAGCGTCACCGAAAACGGCCCACCCCAGCGATGGGTGATTTTCACCTCCTTTAACGCCGGAAAGAGTAAATGCATGTGATGTTCCAGATGCTGCCATGCAGGCTCGCTCGAATCCAAATTCATGTCGGAGCCAAAGCTCAGGCCTACCGGCCCGCCGCCCATCACCAGCCGATCCTCCGGGCCGATGCGGTAGTAGTGAATCAGATTGCGCGCATCCTCGACGCCATTGCGCTCGGGCCAGCGGATTTCGGCAAAGTGCTTTTCGCCCAGCGGCTCGGTGGCAATCATATACGTCCACGCCGGGACTTGTTTGCGTTTCAACTCCGGAAAGAGATGCGCGTACGCGTTAGCGGCGAAGACCAGTTTTTCGGCGGTGACCGTCCCGCCCGGCGTCCGCAGGGTGAACTTTGCTCCCCGGCTGATTTCCGTTACCGGAGTGTGTTCGTACACCTCTGCATCCCGTTGTACAGCTAATCGCTTTTCTTCGCGCACCAGCTTCGCCGGGTTCACCAGCCCGAGGCGTGGCTCCCACCATGCGCCGAGATACAACTCGGAGTTCACCTTCGCCCGCGCGGCCTCCCGGTCAATCCACTCGATACCTTTGATGCCCAGGCTGTGCGCCAATTCAATATCGTGTTGAATGCGCCTGACATAGCCAGGCGTCGTCGCCATCCGCAGGAAACCGGGGCGGATGTACTCGCATTGCAGGTTATTGGCTTGGATGAGCGTCTCCAATCCGTCCACAGCGCGCTCCATGTAAGTGTGCGCGTCTTTGACGAACTGCTTGCCTTTGAGCATCGTCATCACGCCGAAGCCCAGGCCGGCGACCGTCATCGCAAACGAGCCGTTGCGCCCGCTCGCGCCATACCCCACCACTTCGTGCTCCAGCACCGCCACGCGCAGGCCCGGCTGTTCTTTCTTGAGCGTGTGCGCGGTCGCCATGCCTGTGAACCCGCCGCCGATGATCGCTACGTCAACCGTGATCTCGCCCTTGAGCGGCGGGTTGGGTTCGTAAGGGCCGTATTCGGCCAGCCAAAGGGAGAGAGGGGATTGGGGGAAATCCACGGGAGTTTATGCCTTTCATAGAATTAGTGCGTTTCACAATCAGGGATGTCATGTTCCTCAAATCTACTTACGCCACGCTTGCAATAGCTCAGCCTCGCGCTCAGGCTTGAGTCCCGCGCACCATTCGTGGTCGGCAGGGCGAGTCGCCTCCCAGGCCAGCGTGTCTCGCACGGTGTCGGCCAGCGGGCGGAAGGCCAACCCGGCCGAGATCGCTTTGTCGCAGTTGAAAGTGGAGAAGCCAGCCGAGTCGGGATCGGTGTCAGGAATCCAGAGCGGTAACTCGTTCCACGGCGCAACTTTGGCTTCGAGCAAAAACCCCTCGGCGACCCAGACGGGACGCGCATCGCTCCCGCTCACTATCCGGCAGGTCTCAAACAACTGCGCCATGGTCAGCGGGTAATCCGGCCCGGTGGCATTGTAGGCGCCAACCCGCCGCTGTTCGCTCAGGCGCACGATCCAATCGGCCAGGTCGCGCACATCCACGAACTGTACGCGGTAATCGGGGCGGCCCGGGGCCAGGGCCTCCCCGCCCCGTGCGAGGCGGTGCGGCCAATAGGTGAAGCGATCGGTGGGGTCGTGCGGGCCGACGATCAACCCGGCGCGGATGTGGAGCGCCCGGCCCGGCATCACCTGCTCGACGGCTTGCTCGCATAGGACTTTCAGCGGGCCATACGTCTCGCCGGTAATTTGCTCGACGGTTTCGTCCTCCAACCTGCCCAGCGGCCCGCTTTCGTCAATGCCCGGCCGGCGGGTTTCGGAGTAAACCGAGAGCGAGGAGATGAACGTGTAGTGCTCCACGGCGTCGGCGAGCAACTCGGCGGCGGCGCGCACGATGCGCGGCGCGTAGCCGCAGGTGTCAATCACCGCGTCCCAGCGCCGCCCGCGCAAGGCCGCCAGATTGCCGTTCCGGTCCCCGCGCAGCTTCTCAACTTCGGGAAACAGTTCGGGATTAGTCTGCCCACGGTTGAAGAGGGTGACCGCGTGCCCGCGGGCGAGCGCGGCCTCGATCAGATGTCGCCCCAGGAATTTGGGGCCGCCCAGGATCAACAGTCTCATGCCTTCTCCCATGCCGTCAGCGCGTCCAGCGTCCGCATTTCCGACTCGCTCAAACGCAAACCCACCGCGCCGAGGCCGTCGGTCAGGTGCTCAACCGTGCTCACGCCGATGATTGGGGCGGCGACCAGGTCTTTGGTCAACAGCCAGCCGAGCGCCATTTGGGCAGCGGACTTGCCGCGCAGCCGGCCTAGCTCCTCCAGCTTGTCGAGCAGATCAAAGTTCCGGTCGCTCAACAGTTTCTGCACGCTGCCCAGGCGTTTGCTTTCGGGCAGTGGCTGGCCGCGCCGGTATTTACCCGTGAGAAACCCCCGGCCTAACGGGCTGTAAGGGAGGATGCCGATGCCGAGCTTCGTCGCCACGGGCAGCACGTTCTTTTCGAATTCTTCGCGCTCGACCAGCGACCAGTGGGGCTGAACGGAAATGTACTCGCTCAACCCGGCGTGCCGCGCAACCAGCGCCGCCTCCATCAATTGCCAGTTGTTGTAGTTCGAGCAGCCGACGTAGCGCACCTTGCCCTGCCGCACCAGGTCGTCGAGCGCGCGCATGGTTTCTTCAACCGGCGTGTTGTCGTCCGGCCAGTGAGACTGGTACAGGTCAATGTACTCCGTCTGCAGGCGGCGGAGCGAGTCCTCGACGGCCTGCATGAGGTGAGCGCGGCTCAGCCCCTCGCCGTTCGGCCCGTCCCACATGCGCCCGCGCACTTTGGTCGCCAGCACGATGCTCTTGCGGTTGCCCTTGCGCTTCACCCACGCGCCGATGATCGTCTCGGCCTCGCCGCCCTTCAACCCCTCGGCCCAGCGCGAATAGATGTCGGCCGTGTCAATGAAGTTGCCGCCCGCTTCGTAAAAGGCGTCGAGGATCTTGTAGGAAGTGGCCTCGTCCGTCGTCCATTTGAACTGCATCGAGCCGAGGCAGATTTCTGAGACTTGCAGGCCGGTGCTGCCCAGGTAGCGGTATAACATAGGCTCACTCCTTGCCGGGCCAGGGGTCGGCAGCTGCCGACCCCTACTTCTGTCCGATGGCGAACACCTCGCGCTCAAAGAAATAGCGGAACGGCGGAAGCTCAAACAGCGCAAAACGGATCACGGCGAAGGCCGCGTTCTCCCGGCGATTTTGCGGGGGCGAATCCAGCCAGGCCTTCACGTCCCGGAAACCGAGGCGGCGCAACGTCCTCCACAGGCTCCACTGGCTCTGCTCGTTGACGTGCACCTCCACGTTGGCGGCGACGTTGAACGCGCGCGGGTCCCGGGGGTACTTCGCCCCCTCTCCCATCAGCGTGCGCACGAAGCGCACCACCGGGTAGGCATAGTGGTCGTACCATATGTTCGGCGCGGTGTGCACGATGAGGGCGCCGCCGGGCCTCAACACGCGCCGGATGTCCGTGAGACAGTTGTCGAGTTCCCAGGGGTAGAGATGCTCGACCACGTCAAAGATGAGGACGCGGTCAAAGTAGTCATCTGGAAACGGCAGATGCTTCGCATCGGCCTGCGCCACCCCCGTTTTGCCGGGGGCCGTGCGCTCGCCGGCCACCGCTTTGCTCGCCAGGTCAATCGCCACGGGCGCGTAATCAATGCCGTAGGCATCCGCGCCCAGCCGCGCGCAGTGCCGCAGGATCTCGCCCCGCCCGCAGCCTACGTCGAGCACCTTCATCCCCGGCGTCACGACAGCCAGCGCCAGCGCCGCGCTCAACCGGCGCGAAAGCCGCTCGCCCTGTGTCTCTGCAAATTCCTCGTAGCCCTCGCAGGCGTGGAGGAAGTATTCTTCGGTGTAGAGGTCGGGAGGCAGTGAGGGGCGGTCGGTCATAAGAGGCGATTAGAGATTAGAGATTGGAGGCTTGTCATTTCTAATCGCTAATCTCCATTATAAACCAAGCCTTCTGCGAATCAGGTCAACGGCCAGGCGGACTTCGCCGATGTTCAACCGCGCGGCGAGCCAGAAGTAGGCGACGACGCCAACCGTGCCCGGCAGGACGACGGCTAACAGGCGACCGACCAGCTCGGCCGGCAGATTGATCACCTGTACTCCGGCGGATGCCCCCCACGCGAGCGTGGCCATCACGAGGGAGGCCAACCCCGCGCGGGCAAACGTCGCCCACACGCTTGCGTCGCCAAAGCCCCCCATCCGCCGCCGGAAGAGGGCCAGCATCACCAGCGCGTGCGCCGCGAGCTGCGCGTCGTTGGCGAACACCAGATCAAACAGAGTGAGTGGGCGCAGCCGGGAAACCACAAAGGCGATGAGCAGGTAGACGCCCACGCCCGCCATGCCGACCAGCGCCGGGGTCAGCGTGTCCTTGCGGGCGTAGAACGCGAAGATCAGCGGCTGGTCAATCGCCGCGAAGAACACGCCGATCATCTGCACGCGCAAGACGAGGCTCACCATCTCGGTGTCGCGCGCGGTGAACGTGCCGTGCTCGTACAGCAGCGCGTTGATGGGGTGAGCGAGCAGGATCATCCCGGCCACCGCCGGGATGATGAGCGCCATCACCAGTTTCAGCCCCTGCGCCAGCGTGGCCTTGAATTCGACTTCCGAGGTGACGGCTTTTTGAGAGAGCGTGGGGAGGATGGCGACCGAAACGGCCGTGACGACCAGCCCCAGCGGAAACTGCATCAGGCTGGTGGCGTAGTCGTTCCACGCCACACTCTGTTCGCCTGTAGCCGCGATGAGCTTGGCGCTGATGAGCACCGCCAGATTACTGATGACCAGTCCGAGGATAATCGGGAGATAGAGGCGGCCAATCCGCCTCAGCCCCGCCTGCCGCCAGTCGAAGCGCAGCCGCAGTCGCACGCCGCGCAGGCCGGGCAACTGCACGGCGACTTGCAGCGCCGACCCAATGAGCAACCCGATCGCCAGGCTGACCACGCCCAGCGCCTTGTGCAGCGCCAGCGCGCCGAGGACGATGCCCAGGTTGAACAGCGCCGCGGTGAAGGTGGGCAGGGTAAAACGCTTGAGCGCGTACAGCAAGCCTGTGAGCACCGCCGAGAGGCTGAGGAAAAACAGGCTGAAGACCAGCACACGCAAGAGCTGCACGAAGAGCGCGCGCAGTTCGGGCGAGTACTTGGGGGCCATGAACGCGGCAATGGCCGGGGCGGTGACCTGGATCAGCAGGACGAACGCTGCCATGACGACGGTGATGAGCGTGAGCAGCGCGCCCGCCAGCCGCCACAAGTCCTCGCGTTTCTCGCGGGCCAGGTACTCGCTGAATACCGGCACGAGCGCGCTGCTCACCATCCCGCCTACGAGCAGGTCGTACACGGTCACAGGGACGATGACGGCCAATTCGTAGGCGCTGACGGCCCCGGTCGCGCCGAAGTAGTGGCTCTTCACCGTGTCGCGCACCAGCCCCAGCACGCGCGAGGCGACGTTGCCCAGCGCGATGATCGAAGCGCTGCGCGCCAGGCCGCGCGTTTCCTCGGCGAGCGGGGGTTCGGCGATGAGTGACTCGGTCATGAGTGTCAGCAGACGACGGAATACGCAATACGTCGTATTGCGTATTCCGTGCGCTGTGGTAAAAAAGCAGCGGGCCGCTGCCCGCCGCTGCGCGGCATTGTACCGCGAGAGGCAGGGCCTGCCAACCGGCGCGCAGGGGTTTTCCAAAGTCGCCCGGCGACTGGAAGTCGCAGCAACAAAAGGCACAAAGTCCGTACCCTGAAGGGCATCTTCGACCTGCGCGGACTGGTTTAAGCCGACGCAGGTGAGCTTCGTGCAGTTCCGCGCAGCGGGTGCAGTTTTATCTGCTGTACCGAGGGGGAATGGAGAAGCCCTGGACGAGTTGTAGATTCGTTTGAGATGGACAGAAAAACCTGTCGCGTAAAAACCGCGCTCGTGCTACATTAAGCGCATTGTGCTAATCATTACTGCCTCACTGTGGAGGTCCCCATGAAAGTCACTCTGGCCGACCGCCTGCGGTACGCCTTCGACAACCTCATGGCCAAAGGCCCCATCGCCCTGCTCGGCGGCCTGTTCGTCGCCTCGGCCATCTTAGTCCTCCTCGTCGCGGCGCTCGTCGTGGTCACCGGCAACGCGCCTGATCTTGGCGACGGCGTCCGCCCAGGCTTCCTGGAAGTGGCGTGGATGGGCCTGCTGCGCACGCTCGACACCGGCACGATGGGCGGCGACGCCGGCAGCCCCTTCTTCCTGTTCATGATGCTCGTCGTCACGCTCGGCGGCGTGTTCACCGTCAGCACGCTCATCGGCATCCTCAACAACGGGTTGGAGGACAAGCTGGAGGAACTGCGCAAGGGCCGCTCGCGCGTGATCGAGGCCGACCACACCGTCATCCTCGGCTGGTCAGAGCAGATCTTCTCGGTCATCTCCGAGCTGGTCATCGCCAACGAAAGCCGCAAGGGCGCGTGCATCGTGGTGCTGGGCGAGAAAGACAAAGTGGAGATGGAGGACGAAATCCGTGACCGCGTCGGCCCGACCGGCAAGACGCGCATCGTGTGCCGCACGGGCAGCCCGATTGACCTGGTGGACCTCGAAATCCCCAGCCCACACACCGCGCGGTCCATCATCCTCCTCGCGCCGGAAGGCGACGACCCCGACTCGAGCGTCATCAAGACCATCCTCGCGCTCACCAACAACCCCAAACGCCGCCTGGAGCCGTACCACATCGTCGCCGAGATCAGCGACTCGAAGAATATCGAGGTGGCGAAACTGGTCGGGGAGAACGAGGCCGAGCTCGTGCTCGTGGGCAACCTGGTCTCGCGTATCATCGCGCAGACCTGCCGCCAGTCGGGCCTCTCGGTGGTCTACACCGAACTGCTGGACTTCGGCGGCGACGAGATTTACTTCAAGGCCGAACCCGGCCTCGTGGGCAAGACGTTCGGCGAGGCCCTCCTGGCCTATGAGCATTGCGCGGTGATCGGCCTGCGCCCGAAGGGCGGCGCGCCCCAACTGGACCCGCCGATGGAGGCGCGCCTCCGCGAGGGGGATCAGGTGATCGTGGTGGCGGAGGATGACGACAAGATTAACCTGTCAGGCTCAGGTGGAGCGGGCGTCAACGAGAGCGCGATTCAACTGCGCGACCCCGCCGCGCCCGCGCCAGAGCGCACACTCATCTTAGGCTACAACTGGCGCGCGCCCGCGATCATCAACGAACTGGACCACTACGTGGCCCCCGGCTCGGAAGTGACGGTGGTGGCCGACGCCGAAAACGCCGAGGAAGAGATCGCTCAATTGTGCGCGGGCGCGAAGAACCAGAAGATCGCGGTGCAGATGGGCGACACGACCGACCGGCGGACGATTGACGGCCTGGGGGTCGAGGCGTACAAGCACGTGATCGTGCTGGCCTACGACGGCCTGGATAACCAGCGGGCCGACGCGCGCACGCTCATCACGCTCCTGCACCTGCGCGACGTCGCCGAAACGCACGACCACCCCTTCTCCATCGTCAGCGAGATGCTCGACGTGCGCAACCGCGCGCTCGCCGAAGTGACCAAGGCCGACGACTTCATCGTCAGCGACAAGCTCGTGAGCCTCATGCTCGCGCAGGTCTCCGAGAACAAGGAGCTCAACGCCGTCTTCGCCGACATCTTCGACCCCGAGGGCGCGGAGATTTATCTGAAGCTGGCCTCGAACTACGTGAAGACGGGCGAGCCGGTGAATTTCTACACCCTCGTGGAAGCCGCGCGGCGCAAGGGCGAAGTCGCCTTCGGCTACAAACTCCGCGCCCACGCCAACGACCCCGAGAAAGCCTACGGCGTGGTCGTGAATCCGGATAAGTCGAGAGAGGTCACTTTCACGGAGTGGGATCGGATTATTGTGCTGGCGGAGGAGTAGCGATTACCGTGCCAGCCAGGCCCGCAGAAAGACATCCTCTGCTCGCGAAATCACTAACAGGGGGGATGGAGAGGTTTAAATAGTAGCAGCAGCGTGCGGCGCAGTGACAGTTAGCGGTTAGCATGCTTGTACGTTCCTATCAGACAGGAGGTTTCTCCATGAAATTGCGCGAGATAGCTGAGAGGATCAATATTAAAGCTGCTGATTATCGTATGGGACGTTTCCAGTCTCTGCGCAAAGAACTAAAGGGGTTATCAAGAGTTTCCTCTCATAAGATTTTCACAAATCAAACGATTCATGAAAAATGGGCTTTTCATCTGGGTGGGCGAAAGGAAATGCAGTTTAACATCGGTCTAGAGCGCCTTGATAAAACTCAATTCTTCAGACATGGCGTTGCCTTTTCTTTGAAGACGAGCCGAACTCTTCCAGACATTAAGATACT
>DATDRS010000468.1:0-13849 GCA_035291605.1 Anaerolineales bacterium
GTGCCGCCATTCTGGATGAACTCGGGCAGGCCAGTGGCAGTATGGCACTTCACGCAGCGGAAGGGCACCGTGCCGGTCTCATCCCAGTCGCGGAATGGCAGGGTGTTGCCGGCGAAGTGCCCGGCGTCATTGCGGGCCAGCGTGCTCACGTCGCCGCCCAGGTCCTCGATCGAGTCGTAGAGCAACTGGACGATGTACTTGTTGCCGTGCGCGAACGCGCCCGGATCCTTGACGGACACCTGGTAGTTGTAGGCGGCCTTGAGCAGGCGGGCGGTCCAGGCGTTGTACCCAATGTTCGCGCCCTGGTCGTTCTTGTCGGGCTGGCCGTCGCCGTCCGCGTCCAGCAAGAAGTACGGGTAGGCAGCCGGATCGTACACGATGCCGGCGCCCGCCGTGTCCGTGGCGTAGGCCTGGATCGCCGCGAGCAGGCTTTCCTGCAGGCCCTGGATCTCGTAGTACATGCCCTCTTCCACGTCCCCGTCGCCGTCGTAGTCCCAGGCGGAGGCCTGCGCGATGCGGATGTTCTGCAGGCCGCCCTCTTCCTTGACCCCTTCGCCGTGGCACTCGGCGCACTGATCCACTTTGATCTTCAGCGTGTGCTGATCGTGGCAGCCGATGCAGGTGTCATAGCCGGCGACGTGGTCGTGCTTGGCGTCGTACAGCTTGCCTTCGTACTCGTAGCCGCCCTTGACGTAGGTGCCGTACAGCGTGGCGGCCGCGGCGAAGTAGTGGATGTTGCGGAAGCCGAAGCGGACGTCGTTGCCCTGGTCATTCTTGATCGGGGCGACCACGGCGTCCACGTCGGTCACCTTGAACTGTTCGATCTGGGCGTCCACCGAGGCCTTGGACTCGCGGCCCTGGTGGCAGACCATGCAGCGCGCGGCGTCGCCCAGGCCGCCGATGACGATGGTGTTGCCCTCGTCATCCTTGCCGGGGAAGGCCACGCTCGTCAGTTGGAAGGTGGTGACGGGGTTGTGGCAGCCCACGCACTGAATGCCCTGCGCCTCGGCGGCGGGCACGGCCTTGTCAACCTTCAAAGCCTCGCTGCCGTCGGCGCCCAGGTAGTCCCGGTAGCCGGCGGTGGTGTGGCACCGGGCGCAGGTGGTGGGAACTTCAGCCGGGGTGTCGCCGTCCCAGTGGCGGAAGGGTTCAGTATCCACGGCGTTGTGTGCGGAGCCCTTCCACAGCTCCTCGTACGGGATGCCGCCGTTAGGCTTGACCTCGACCACGCGCGTGACCTCGACCGGCACCTCGCGCGTGACTTCCACCGTCTGGATTACTGGGGTGGGCGTGGCGCAGGCCGCCAGGATCAAAATGCCTCCCAGCAGCACTGCGCCCAAAACTAGAATTTTTCTCGACATAGTTGATTACCTCTTTCCGCTAAACAGGCTGGTTCGAGCCTTAGGCGATAGAAAACGGTTGTTTCTTCCTTATCTCTTTTCTCCTCCTCTTTCCTCCGTGTGGGAGCTTTCAGATGTTGGTTGATCAGTTCCAGCCGATTGGATGACTTCGATAAGATCACTCACCTGGTCAACGGATCGCTGTTCGCTGATTACAATCTGGATTTTGTCCTGCTGCGGATCCAGGCGGATGACTTTGATTAAAGGCAATACATTCAACAACTTGCTCAACGGGCAATTTCGGTAAACATCGGCGTCGGTGGCATCCAGGATGACGCTGGTCGGTTGAGCTGCAATGACCTGCTCCAGCGCATTCGCCTGCCGCGCGTCAACCAATTGAACATCATTTTCAGGCAGATGCTGCTTTAGACGCTTAGCTACACCTTCGACAAATAGAGAGCGGCTCGACAGAATCACAACGCGTGGATCAGCCATTTCCACCTTCTTCTAGTGCTTCCACTTTGTGAAGAATAAAGCAAAGCGGCTTTGGGGGAAACACTAACCCGCGTAAATCTACAGACTAAGAGGGGTGAGGCTCGCGCTACCCGGATGGGTAATAGAAACCCGGTTTCTCCAAGAAACCGGGTTTCTAAGCTCCAGTTTGGTTCAGTTCTGAGACGCTTCCGAATGGGTGCTTTAGGTTGGCGGGTCGGATTTGAGCAATCCGATGCGCAGCGCCTGAACCGCCGCTTCGGTGCGGTTCTGCACGCCCAGTTTTTGGAGGATGTGCTTGACGTGGTATTTGACGGTGTTCTCGCTGAGCGACAGCGTCTGGGCGATCTCTTTGTTCGACCGACCCTGCACCATCAGCTCGAGCAGGGTGGTTTCCCGCTGCGTCAGGTCGTCGGGCGACACCGGGTGGGACTGTCCGTGCTGCGTGAAACGGGCCATCAGCCGGGCGGTCGTCTGCCGCGTCATGGCGGCCTCGCCGCGCGCCAGCCCGTTGAGCATGTCCACAAACTCGTCGGCGTTCAGGTTCTTGAGGAGATAGCCGCGCGCGCCTGCTTCGACGGCCTCAAACAGATTGGCTTCGTCGTCGGAGGCGGTGAGTATCACCACCTGCGCCTCCGGCCAGGCGGCCCGGATCTGGCGCAGCGCCTCCAGGCCCTTCACGCCCGGCATCGTGATGTCCAGCAGGATCGCGTCGGGGCGCAGGCGCAGGGCGGCCTCTACCGCCGAGGCCCCGTCGCCCACCTGGCCCACGACTTCAAACCCGGCCGCCTCGAGCAGGCTCACCAGTCCATCGCGAAACAGCGAATGATCATCGGCGACCAGGATGCGCATCGAGTGCATTCTCCTGCGTCTTCATCCGGACGGTGATTTGCGTCCCCGCGCCGGGCTGCGAGTCCAGGCTGAACTCCGCGCCGATGGCCTCGGCCCGTTCGCGCATCGTGCTCAGCCCGAAATGCGGGCGTCCGGCCTGCCGCGCGTGCTCTGAATCGAAACCGGTCCCGTCGTCGCTCACCGTCAACTCCAGCGTCGGGCCGCCATTCGTCACACGCACGCACGCCCGCGAGGCCGCGGCGTGCTTGCGGACGTTGCTGAGCGCCTCCTGCACGATGCGGAGCAGCTGCAGTTCGGTCTCGGCGGCGAGCGACAGTTTGGCAATGCTCGGCGCGATCTCGACCTCGACCGGCAGGTCGCAGAGCTGGCTGAAGTGGTGAACGTACTCAGTGAGCATGGCGGGCAAGTGCACGTCGCTGGCGCTCGTCATCTTCAGGCCCAGGATGGCCTCGCGCACGTCCACAAACAACCCGCGCGCCGCTTCTTCGAGCTGCGCCAGGTGCTTTTCGGCGGCTTCCGGCTGCCCTTTCTTGAGCAGGAAGCGGATGGCCGTGGCTTTCGTGTTGACGTAGCCCAGCACCTGCGCCAGGCCGTCGTGCAGTTCGCGGGCAATGCGTTCGCGCTCCTCCACGATGGCGCGCTGGCGGACGGCGCTGCGTTCCTGTTCCGCCCGGATATGTCGCTCGAGCTGGTCGGCCATGCGGTTAAACGCGAGGGCGAGCTCCCCGATCTCGTCCGCGCTCGCGCTGGCGGGCAGGCGCACGCCGAAATTGCCCTGCGCATACTCGGCCAGCGGCCTCCGGAAAGTTTCGACGCGCCGGACCACCAGCCGGTGCACCAGCCAGTAAACGGCGGCCGTCATCAGCAGGGTGATCGCCGCCGAGATGGCGAGGTCAACCTGGAGGTTCTGGAGCACGTGCGGCCAGAGGATCCGCAGCGGCACGTCTACCAGCAAGATGCCCAAATGCACCGCCTCCGGCGAATGGCAGGCGGAGCATTCCGGCTCGTTGTCGAGCGGCACGGCCACGCGCAGCGCCCCGGAGGCGGTGGAAAGAACCGCGGCCGTCGGGCGCGCCTGCGGCGCGAGGCGGTGGCACTCCATGCATCCCGGCTCGACGACGTGCTGAATCTGCCCGGCCTCCTCGCCCGTGGCGCTGTCCGCCAGCACCGCGCCGGAAAGATTGACGATCTGCGCGCGCTCAATCGTCTCCCGTTCGCGGATGTTGCGCAGGGCGACCACAATCATATCCGTGTCGTTGACGAGCATGGTGTGCCACAGGCCGCCCTTGATCACCTGCCCGAACTGGGCGGCCGTCAGCCGGGCCTGCTCTTCCAGCAGATGCCGCTCGCGCCAGTAGTGCACCAGGGAGAGCAGCGCCAGCGCCAGCAGAATCGGCAGGCCGATCCCCAGCGCCACGCGGGCGCGGAGGTTGCGCCGCAGTTGGCTCGTCAGACGCCGCCTGTAAATGACCAATTCAGTGTGCCAGGGTCTGGCCAGGATGCCGTTCATTTCTCCGGAGCGCCTCCAGCAATCCACTGCTTCACGAGTTCGAGTTCATTGCCTGTCAGTTTGCCAAAGTGATCGCCCGTCTGCACTTCAATCAACGCGCTGTTTTCGACGTCGCCGGGGGTGATGACCGGGCCTGTGGATGACCCGGCCAGCGCGTCGGCGTACGTCATCAGGCTCAACCCGCCCGCTCTGCTCTCGCCATGGCAGGCGACGCAGGTTGACTCAAAGATCGGTTGGATGTTGGCAAGGTAAGTCGGGACGCCGACCACGGGCGCCGGTGTCGGCGCCGGGGTGGGGGTGGGCAGTTGAGCCGCCACCACCTCCGCCAGCTTGGGCGCGTCCAGCCCGGCGTAGCGCCAACTGGCGCCGTGGCAGGCTGAATTCGAGCAGAAGGAGGTGTTGTCGGTGCCGCCGGGATTGCTCGTGGTGTGGCACAGCGCGCAGCTCTGGTCGAGGTGCGTGCGGTGGCCGGCGATCCAGTTGGAGTTCAGGTGGCTCTCCGGCTCCGGCCCCCGGCTGATCTCGATCTTCGTCACGAAATCCTGCGGGCCGGCCACAACCGGGATAGAATGGCACAGGTTGCATTCCAGGCGGATGGCCTGCTGTTGGTTATCCAGGTGCTTTCCATCATGACACCGGAAGCAACCAGGGAAATCCTTGTGGCCCACGTTGTTGGAGTGCGAGTTCCAGTCGGATTTCTGCTCCAGAAAAACCGTCTGGCGATAGATGTCCTGAATCGCGGCGACGGCATCTAGAACGGTCTGCTGGTTGTTGGCAAAGTAGTCTGGGTAATACACACGGTAGTAGTCAACCAGCCCCGCGATGCCGTTCAACCCTTGCTCCTGAGTGGTATAGTTTGCATACAGAACTTCTACACCCTTGCGGTGGATATCCGGAATATCGGGGGCGATCACCTTCCGCTCGAGGGCTTTGTCCATCGAGGCCTCAGGCGTGTTGACGCGGTGCGTGATCCGGTTGTGGCACGTGATGCAGTCCATCTCCTTGAGTCCGGACTCGGAGACGCTCTGTGCGTCGAAATTGGCTGTGATATCCGTGTACTCCGTGACCGTGCCGTCGTCATTGTAGACGCGAATGTAAGGGATGGTCTGTTCGTGTTTGTCGGTTGGATAATAGAGAACACGATTTTCAACGTGCCAGTGGATGCCGCGACCCAACCCCTGGCGCTTGCTGCCGCCGCCGGTCTTGAGGAACAGATAGATGGAAGTCGGCGTATTGTCTTGGTCGTCGCCATAGTGCCTGATCTGGCGAAAGCTGTCATCGGAAAACTTTTCCGGGAAGTGACAGCGTTCGCAAGTTTCACGGGCGGGGCGCATTTCGTCGGCCGTGATCGGAAACTCATAGCGCTTGGAAGCCAGAGAAACGATATGCTTGATGTCTCCGGCTTTGCGGACGATCTGGTTGCCCACAAATTCGCGACCGATGTGGCACTCCACGCAGGCGACCCGGGCATGCGGCGAGACCTGATAAGCCGTGTATTCGGGCGGCATCGTGTGGCAGGCTTCCCCGCAGAACGGAGGTGAATTGGTGTAATCCCAGGCATAAGCGCCGGAGACCATCAGCGCCAGCGTCATCATGCCCAGCACGGTATATGGCAGCAGCCGGATATATCGAGGGGCGCTCGGCGCAGGGAAGAAGAAGCTGCGGAGCCAAACACGGAGTTGTTTCATAGTGATATCTTGGACAAATACGAGTCTCTTGACGAGTCATATGTCAATACCTTTCAGTTAGCGAGAAGCGGGGCATCCCCAGAGGCCGAGTTCGCACATGGGCGTGCGAGCTTCCTGGCCTCACCTGACAGGTATTGAGTCAGATGTTACCTACCATCCCCCAGGTGGGTAGTGATGGACATCATCCACTTTATGTGACAATCAGTCTACACTCCGACAAGGGGCAATTGCGAACTGATTCCCCATACAGAAGGTATTACCGGTGGAAGTAGTATACATCATCCTGGCCGGCGATCCGTCGGCGGCTGTGTTCGACCGCGATCAAGCGCCAGGTGATATGATCGTGAGGCTTGCGGCTGGCAGAGAGCGGACGTCGAGGGTTACTCGGTCGGGTGTTCGTGCAGTGCGGGGGTTGGATAGGCGTAAGTGTCCGACTCTTTGGCCCGGCTGCCCGTATGAATCCAGCGCAGTGTCAGCGCATAGGTCAGTAGTGAGCCGCCGCCCACCAAGGCCACAATCACCCCGCCCACCCCTGGGGTGTTCAACAGCCAGTAGAAAAATTGAAAGATAGGCTGCTCCATCGGGAAGTTCATCGGTGCTTCTCCTACAATGAGAAACGACATTCCGGGCAATAGTCCAGCCACGCTGGATGCCCGATTTGCGTGGCCACGTAGGCCAACTCGGCTTCGCTGACCGTGGGCTGGCGGCAGCCGGGGCAGCGGGCGCGGGGCGATTGGCGCAGCACGTGCCGACCTCCCGCAGACACTCGGCCCAGGGGCAGTTGGCTCATCTTCAACGCCCCTGGCCCACAGACGCGTTCACATTTGGCGCACCCCACACAAGCACTGGCCGACAACACGAGCACGGATTCTGTCAGGCTCTCACAGATGGCGAGCGCACGGGTCGGGCACACTTGGACGCAGAAGCCGCACAACGTGCAGGCTTCCGCTCGCGGGATGGCGGGCGAGCGGAAACTGGGGGTTGCTGCGCGGCGGGGGCGGGCAGACTCGGCCAACCAGTCGGCCAGCAACTGACCGATGGGGGCGTATACGACATCCTCGGAGCGAGCCAGGGCGCGGCCCAAGTCGGGGAGCCAGCGTCCGGCGTGATTCGCGATGAAGCGCCGCTCAACGCGTTGCCACTGGTTGGCCCGCTCCACGTCGTCGGCTTGCCGCTCAGCGAGGAAGGCCCCAAATGCCAACTCGAGTGAGGCGTGATCGGGCAATTCTGCGCCGACAATTTCCAGCCCGGCCATTCGATAGAAGCGCTCGACGACGAAGGCCTCGGGGCCAAGCAGCCGCCCGCTGCGGTGGGCCGACTCGTACAACCAGAATCGGGGACGCCCCACGCCCGCGAACAGCGCCGCGTGCCGCGCGCGCCGTGCGGCGAGGGATTCCGCGCCGATCTCGGCGATGACCTCGACGGCCCGCCGCGCCGCCTCCGAATGCTGCCCGAGGCGCGCGGCGGCTGCAAAGAGCGGCCACTCACGCCCCGGTCGGACGAGCCACTCCGGCGGCCCGTCCGGGGCGAAGGCTTCGGCGAGGGCATAATACACATCGGCGCGGAGCGCCCTCGGGGAATCACTTTCCATTGAAAGCGCCAGCGAACTGGCGGATGATGTCCAGCGGGATGGGCAGGATGGTGGCGTTCTTCTCGCCGGCCATCTCGACCAGTGTTTGCAGGTAGCGCAACTGCAGGCTGGCCGGCGCGGTGGCCAGTTTCTCTCCGGCTTGAGCCAGCGCTTCGGAAGCGATGCGCTCGCCGTCGGCGTGGATGATCTTGGCGCGCTTCTCGCGCTCAGCCTCGGCCTGCCGCGACATTACTCGCTGGAGTGCCTCGGGCAGCAGCACGTCTTTAATTTCGACGATATTGGCTTTCACGCCCCACGGCTCGGTCTGCGCGTCAATGATCTCCCGCAGGCGCTCGTTGATCTTGTCACGGTGCGCCAGCAGTTCGTCCAGGTCCGACTGGCCCAACACACTCCGCAGCGTGGTCTGCGCGATCTGGCTGGTGGCGTTGGCGTAGTTTTGCACCCGGATGATGGTGTCGGTGGCGTTGACGGGTTGGAAGTACACCACCGCGTCCACCTGCACCGTGACGTTGTCGTGCGTGATGACCTCCTGCGGCTCGACGACCAGCGTCTCGACGCGCATATCCACTTTGACCATCCGGTCAACGTACGGAATGATGAAGTTCAGCCCCGGCCCGCGCTCGCCGACGAGCTTGCCGAAGCGGAACACCACACCCCGCTGATACTGCTGGACGATCTTGACCGCTGGAACAACCAGCAGGAGCAAGACGACTAAGGCCAGACCGGTGAGATAGTATTGAATGGGCATAGCAGACTCCTTGTGATTCTTGATTGTGGATCGCCGATTTCCGATGGATGCTTCAATCGGCAAGCCACAGTCCTCAGGGCTTTGTTCCCCAGCGCCGCAGCCGCTTCGTTTCCGCCGGCTCCGGCGGGGGGATGACGATTTTCGATCGCGCTTCTTCAATCACGCGCCCCTCGGTCACTTCCCAAATCGAGACGGCCGGGAACAATTTGAAGAAGACAAGAAACATGAGCCCGAACAGCGCCAGCGAGGCGGCCGTGAGCGACCACTCCGTGAGGGTGGGCTGATAGGTGGCGTAAGGAATGAGCCGGGCGTGAGTCATCGTCGGCACGATGATGTCCCACCGCTCCTGCCACATGCCCACGACCACACACGCGGCCGCGATCACCGAGGCCGTCACCGGACGGGCTTTGAGCCACGGGCCGACTCCCAAGCCCGCGCCGACGAGGAACAGAACCGCCAGTGTCCAAGCCAGTGTGCGGGTGTCGGGCGTGGTGAGAGACGCGCTCAAAGGCGTTGGCTGCTCAAGCACAAACACGATCAGCGCCGCCGCGCCGGCCGAGGCGAGGGAAACGCGGGGGCGCAAGGCCGGGATTCTCGCGGCGAAGGCCGGGAGCAGTTTCGGAACGACCAGCACCCAGAAGGCCACCGCCATCAGCAGCATCATTGCCCAGAAGCCAGGCGCGGACTCGCCCCACAGTTTGCTCGCCAGCACTGGAAACTCGTCAGCCAGCTGCCCCGCCGCGATGGTGAGGTGTTCGGCGTAGGTGAAGTAGAACCAGATGGCGTTCATGGCGATGAAGAGCAGGCCGAGGTTGCGATACTGCCGCTCGCCGATGTAGCCCTGCAACCCCAACACCCGCCGAATGGTGGTCATGGCGATGAAGAGCGCGCCGATGCCGGAGAAAATTGCGCCGACGACGAAGTATGGACCGAAGATGGCGGAATGCCAGCCGGGCTGCACCGTGGTCGCCAGGATCCACGAAATAATGGTATGCACCGAAACGGCCACCGGGATGATGAAGACCGCCATCACGGCGATGGCCTTTTCCAACCGCACCCATTGCTCGCGGTTGCCGCGCCAGCCGAGGGCCAGCAGGGTGTAGAGTCTGCGCTGCCAGGTCGGCGCGTTGGCCGGGCAGTTGTCGCGCAAAATGGCCGCGTCCGGGATGAGGGGCAGGTATAAGTAGGTGACCGAGCCGAGGAAGTACATCGTCACCGAAACCACGTCCCACAGGATGGGCGATTGCAGACGGCCATACAGGATGACAAACGGCAGCCGATCAGGACGGCCCATATCAATGATAATTTGAAGCGAGCCGACGGTGAGGGCAAACGCCGTAATGGCCTCGGCCACCCGCGTGATGGGCCGCCGCCACTCCGCCCCGGTGACGCGCAGAATGGCGGAGATGAGCGTCCCGGCATGGCTGATGCCGATAAAGAAAATGAAGTTCACCATGTAGACGCCCCAATACGTCGGGCGATCCATGCCCGTCTCGCCCAGGCCCAGAATGAACTGCCGCCCATAGGTGAACGCGCCCCAGCTAATGACCACCAGCAATGCCGCCACCGCCAGCCAATAGCGCGGGCCGGGGGCCGCGAACAGGGGGTCAATCAATTTCTCGTGATCACGGGAATTTATGCGGAGCATAGCCTGGCATCACTCATGAATCATGTGAGCGAACTCATCACGGACCCAGCCTCCGGCGCAGTGTGGATCGCGGGAACGGGGTGGGCTTCACGATCGGGGCTTTCCCCTGCGCGGCTTCTTCCTTCGCCCGGCCCTCAGCCACTTCCCAGATCGAGACCGCCGGGAAGAGCTTGAAGAAAACCATGCTCAACAGGGCCAGGAGTGCGAAGGAGGCCGCCGTGAGAGCAATCTCGGTCAGGGTAGGGAGGTAAGTGGAGTAGGACACGAGGCGCGGATGTGTCAGGACGGGGATGATAATGAGCCAGCGTTCTAGCCACATGGCCACCACCACACACGCTCCGGCGATGACTGAAGCGGCCACGAGTTCACGCTTGAGCCATAGGCTGAGGCCCAGCCCGGTGCCGACTGCAAATGCGAGCTGTAGAATCCACACCACGGTGCGGGTGTTCACATTGGCGAGGGCCGCGCTGACGGGCGTGGACTGCGGCGTGAGGAGCGCGAACAGGAGGACGCCCGCCACACCGCCTGAGGCGAGGGCGTAACGGGGCCGGAACACGGGCACGCGTGCCGCAGCGGCCGGCATCAGTTTGGGGATCACCAGCGTCCCAAAGGCCACGATCATCAGCGCCACCATTCCCCAGAAGGCCGGGGCAAATTCACCCCACAGTTTGGCGGCCAGGACTGGAAACTCCTGTGTCTCCTGCTCAGCCGCCAGAGTCAGATGCTCGGTGTAGGTGAAGTAGAACCACACCACACTCATCACGATGAAGAGCCAGCCCAAGTTGGTGTACTGGCGCATCTGAATGTAGTCCTCGACCCTTAGCAAGCGCCGGACCATTGTCATCACAATAAACAACAGGCCGATGCCGGAAAAGATGGCACCCACCACGAAGTACGGCCCGAGAATGGTGGATTTCCATCCCGGCTGAACGGTGGTCGAAAAAATCCACGACGTGACGGTGTGCAGAGAAACGCCGATGGGGATGATCAGGACGGAGATGACGGTGATGGTCTTGTCGAGCCGGGACCACTGCTCGCGGTTGCCGCGCCAGCCGAAGGCCAACAGGCTGTACAACTGCCGCCGCCAGGCGGGGCCTTTCGGTGGGAAGTTATCGCGGAGCAGGGCAATGTCTGGGAGCAGCTGCAGATACAGCGCCAGCATGCTGGTCAGGATATAGATGGTCAGCGAAGTCGCGTCCCACAACAGCGGGGATTGCAGCCGCCCATATTGCAGCACAAAGGCCGCCCGCTCGGGCCGCCCCATGTCGAACAGGATTTGCAGTGCGGCCACGAGCAGCCCGAACACGGTCAGCGTTTCCGCGATCCGCGTGATCGGGCGGCGCCACTCGGCTCCGGTGAGCTGCAGCGCCGCCGAGATCAACGTGCCGGCCATGCTCACGCCGATCAGGAAAATAAAGTTGACCATGTAGAGGCCCCAGTACACCGGACGATTCATGCCTGTCTCGCCCAGGCCCAGGGTCACTTGCCGGACATACATCGCGGCGCCCCAGCCGATAATCGCTGACAACGCCAGCAGCGCTCCCCAAAAGCGCCGCCCAGGGGGAGCGAACAAGGGGTCGATCAGCTTCTCTTTGTCGTGGGGATCCGCTTTGAGCACGGCCTACCCCTCCCGCAAATAAACTGTCTTTGGCATAGTGCCCACGTCTTCCTGTAGCCGGAAGGCGCGCGGGCTTTTAATCAACAGGGAGACGGTGCTATTGGGATCGTCCAGATCGCCAAAGAAGCGCGCCTTGCCGGTGCAGGTCTGCACGCAGGCCGGGACGTACTCATCGGGGCGGAAGGGACGGCCCTCGGCCTCGGCCCGCGCCCGCGCCTTTTGCAGGCGGTGGATGCAGTAAGTGCATTTTTCGACCACGCCCAGGGGGCGCACGGCGGGGCCTTCGAGGTCGCCTTCTCCCTCAATCCGGTCCGGGTTATGGTATTCGGCCAGGGAGCCTTCCCACTCCGGCGCATACCAGTTGAAGTAACGCACGCCGTAAGGGCAGGCCACGGTACAAAAGCGGCAACCGATGCAGCGGGCATAGTTCTGGCGCACCAGACCCTCCTCATCTTTGAAAGTCGCCTGGACAGGGCAGACTTTGGTGCAGGGCGGGTTTTCACACTGCATGCACGGTCGCGTCATATAGCGGGTCTGCACGTTCGGGTATTCGCCGGTCTCCTCCGTCGGGTTGACCGGCATGGGGAAGACGTCGTTCCAACGCACCGCGCGGCCCCGGATGGCTTCGCTGGGCTTGACGGCCGGCGTGTTGTTCTCGAACCGGCACGCGATGCTGCATCCCTGGCAGGCAATACATTTATCGAGATCAATGACCATTGACCAATGAGACATATCTCTCCTCGGGGTGTCGCGTGGCAAGTGTCGAGCAGCGTGGTTCGTGTCCCTCGACACCCGTCACACGGCACTTGGCGCTACGCTCGATACACCGTCACCCTTGTGTTTGTAAACGAAGCCAGCCCGGCGGCGGGTTCGCTGGCCGGATTGAGCAGCGCCAGCCCATTCACGCCGCGGTCTTTGGCCCACCGGCCCACCGCGGTGTGACCCTGGTTGTAAGGAAGGTTGACGACATCCGGGCGGACGGCTTTCACAAAACGTACTTTGGTCTTCGCCTTCCCAAACGGGCTTTCGACCCAGACTTCATCCTTGTCGTGCAGGCCGAGTTCGTGTGCGGCCTCCGGATTCATCTCCAGCCAACTGTCCCAGGTCTCCCCCACTGTCATGCCGCTGATCTCCTGCAGCGTGGGCATGTTGGCCGCCGCGCTCATGGGGCCGAGGCTCATGAGCGTAATCACGTTGAGCATAAAAGGGAACTTGGCCTCATCGCCCGCGAAAAGCGTCGGCTCGTAGTGCGGGAGGCTGACGGCATCGCCGGTTTGCGAGATTCCCAGCGCGGCCAATTGATCCCGGCTCAGCCCGCCGAGGAGGTTGTTCAACTCGCGGCTGTAAAAATCGAAGCGGCCATCGCGCGGCGCGGTCAGCCGGTCGCTGCCGACCACTTCGTTCACCCACCGCTCACTGCCCCGCCGGGCGAAACGATAGCCGGGCGTCATCCACACCCCGAGTTCTTTCAGCGTCTCCCAGTCCGTGCCTACGTCCCTCAGCCGATACTGCAACACGTCTTCGTACGTCCTCCACGGAAAGGCTTGCGCGACAGGATCGCCCATCGCCGCCGTGACTTGCAGGAAGAAATCGCCCACGTTGAGTGTGTCGTGCCGGGGCGCGATCACCGGTTGGCGGAGGGCAATGCCCGGATAGCCGAGGCCTTCAACGTGATCGTCCTGGTAGCGCTCGAGGAAAGTTGGTTCGGGCAAGACGAGGTCGGCGTATTGTGCGCTTTCGTCCATGAACGACGAGAAGGAAACGATGAAGGGCACCTTTTGGAAGGCTTCCACAAACCGCGCGCCACCGGGCGCTTCGTACACCGGGTTCGCGTCGTACAGGAAGAGCGCCTCCACCGGGTAACCCGCGAGAACGCGGTCGGCCACGGCCTGATAGGCATGCCGCGCGAGAGGGAAGAGCGTGCCCGCGCCGTCGGCGCGTTCCACGTTGCGGCCCCGTTCGGCGATGGGGTCGGGGGGCAGGTCGGGCCAGTCGGGGGAGGCGGTGTAGCGCTGAGTCATCACGCCGCCGGGTTTGTCAATGCTGCCCACCAGCGCGTTGAGGATATGGACGGACATCGCTGCGTACACGCCTCCGATCGAGCCATTGAGGAGTCCGCCCTTGCCGGGCAGGATGGCAATCGCCGGTTTGTTTCCGGCGAATTCACCGGCCAACCGCGAGATCGTCGTGGCCGGCACGCCGGTGATTTGCTCGACGCGCGATGGCTCGTAGTTCTCCAGCACAAACGATTTGAAGCCCTGGCGCAGTTTGCCGTCCTCGTCTGCAAAATCGTTGAAGCCGAAAGCGTAGTTGAGGGTAAAGTCCGAATCGATCAACCCGGCGCGGATGATGACGTGAGCCA
>DATDRS010000469.1:0-2927 GCA_035291605.1 Anaerolineales bacterium
GCTGATGAAATTGGGCGCGTTCGCGTCCCTGCGCGTCGGGATTATGCTCCTGCCCGAGGGAGCGCGCTTCCACATGCCGTGGATCGTCCTGCTCACGGTGGTCAACGTGGTCTACGGCTCGTTCATCGCCATGGTGCAGAAGGATATGAAGTACATGATCGGCTTCTCGTCCGTCTCGCACATGGGGCTGGTGGCGATGGCCTTCACGACGCTTAATCGCGTCGGCTACGTCGGCGCCGGGATGCAGATGTTCTCGCACGGCGTGATGACGGCCCTCTTCTTTGCCTGCGTTGGGATGATCTACGACCGCGCGCACACCCGCCTGATGCCCGAACTCGGCGGCATGTCCAAGAAAATGCCATTTGTGGCCGTGGCCTTCATCATCGGCGGCTTCACTTCCATGGGCATGCCCGGCCTCTCCGGCTTCGCCGCCGAGCTGCCGATCTTCCTGGGGGTGTGGAACGCCAGGGCGGCTGACGTCGTCCGCGAATATCCGGCCTGGCTGCAGTGGGTCGCGGCGATGGCGCAAACGCCCTGGTATTTCCCGACGATCGCCGTGGTCTCTGCGATTGCTATTGTGGTGACGGCCGCCTACGTCCTGCGCGCGGTGCAGCGCGTGTTCTTCGGCGAAATCTCCCATGACCACGATCACCACGTCGGGGACGTGACCGTGCTCGACAAAGTGGCGCTGGCGATCTTGTGCGCGTTCATGATCGGAATCGGCGTTTATCCGGCCGTCATGGCGACGCTGGTTGATACGGGCGTGACCCCGATTCTGAAGCTGCTCGGAGTAGCGTAAATGACCTTCGACCCGTTCAACACTTCGACCTTGCTCGCCATCCTGCCCGAGTTCCTGCTGGTGGTCCTGGCCGGGCTGGTGATGCTGCTGGACCTGCTGTGGCCGGAGAGCCGCAAGCGCGCCCTGGGCCTGACCGCGGCGACCGGCTTCGGCGTGATCGCCATGGCGGCGCTCGCCTTCTCGCTCCCCAAAGGCGGCAACGCCCTCATCCTCGGCGGGATGATCCGCGACGACTTCGTGTCGTTCTTCTTCCGCATGCTGTTCCTGCTCTCCGGCCTCATCGTCTCCCTCATCTCGCTGGACTCGCCGGGCGTGGGACGCAAAGGCGAGTACTACGCCATCCTCGTCGGCGCGGTGCTGGGCATGAACTTCATGGCCGCCTCGGCGGACCTCATCATGCTCTACCTGTCCATCGAGACGACCTCCATCGCGCTCTACCTGCTCGCCGGTTACCTGCGCGACGACGACAAGAGCGCCGAGTCCGGCCTCAAATACTTTCTGTTCGGCGCCTTCACCTCGGCGATCATGCTCTACGGCTTCAGCCTGCTCTACGGGTTCACGGGCAAGACGAACCTGTACGAGCTGGCCGGGGCGCTGGCCGCGGGCGCGGTCCCCATCCCCGCGCTCCTGGCGGTGATCTTGCTCCTGCTGGCCGGCTTCGGCTTCAAGGTGTCGGCGGTCCCGTTCCACTTCTGGGCGCCGGACGTGTACGAGGGCGCGCCCTCGCCGGTCACCGGCTTCATCTCCACCGCCTCCAAGGCCGCCGGGTTCGCCGTGCTCGCGCGCGTCACGCTCGCGGTCTTCCCCAGCATCGAGACCTACTGGGTTTCGCTCATGGTCGCGATTGCGGCGGTGACGATGACGCTGGGCAACACCATCGCCCTGTCGCAGAAGAACATCAAGCGCCTGCTGGCCTATTCGTCCATCGCGCAGGCGGGCTACGCGCTCATCGGGCTGGCGGCCGCCTCGCCGGCGGGCATCGCCGCGACGATCTACTACCTGGCGGCGTACATTCCCACCAACCTGGCCGCCTTCGGCGGCATCGTGCTGGTTTACCGGGCGACCGGGTCGGACGAGATCGCCGACTACGCGGGGATGTCGCGCCGCGCGCCGGGCCTCGCCCTCGTGTTTCTCGTGGCCTTCCTATCGCTCGGCGGGATGCCGCCCCTCGGCGGTTTCTTCGGCAAGTTCTTCGTCTTCGCCGCCGCCATCCAGCAGGGCGTGGCGCTGGGCAACAACTGGCTGATCGGGCTGGTCTTCGTCGGCGTGATCAACGCCATCGTCGGGCTGTACTACTATCTGACCGTGCTCAAGGTCGTTTACCTGTACCCGCCCAGGGCGGAGACGAAAGTGGACGTCCCGCGCGCGTACAGGGTGGCCCTGTGGGCCTGCGTCATCGGCATCCTCCTCCTGGGCACCTGGTCTACGCCGTGGATCGGCTGGGCGACGGCGGCGGCGGGGAATTTGTTCTGAATCTCGTGGGGCAAGATTCCATCTTGCCCTACATTTTTCGTTGACGAGTCTTTTTCGTCCGTGATACAATTCACGCACTATGCCCGAAAGGGAGCCGCAATCTGACCAGGTGAAAAACGCCCGCGCTTCCCTGCAATTGGCGTTTTCCGTTTTAGCGCAGATTGGGGCGCTCACCTTGGGCGTGATCGTCGTCGCGCTCGTCGCCGGACTGCTGCTGGACAAAGCGCTTTCCACTCGGCCATTGTTCACCATTCTCTTGATCGTGGCGAGTTTCCCAGTCTCGTACTACATCATCTACCGCATCGCACTGAACGCGGTCGCAAAAATTCAACCGGCGGCGGACAGGCCGTCGCGGATAAAGGAGGAAAAGAGTGACGACGACGCAACAGCGTAGATTCGGCTTCAAACGCTGGATCGTGATCGGTCTCATTATCCTGGGCGGGTATCTGGCCTTCGGGCTGGGAGGCATCTTCAAGCCGGTCGCCCCGGCGGTCGTCCTGCCGGGCGAGCCGGTCTGGCCCGGCGCGCCGATCACCAACACCCTGCTGAGCACCCTGATCGCCGACGGGGTGTTGATCCTCATCGCGCTCTTCAGCGTGGGCCGGTTCATGCGCCGCGGCCGGCTGGCGCCTTCCGGGTTCTACAACTTCTTCGA
>DATDRS010000470.1:0-4076 GCA_035291605.1 Anaerolineales bacterium
CTGATCAACGCGGTGCGCCACCCGTAAAGAAAGGCGCCCAGAACCAGAACGGCGAGCACCGCGCCGATGACCAGCGTCCGGGTGAGATTGGCGATCGCCATCTCGATGAAGGTCGCCGGCCGGAAGAGCGTGGCGTCAAACTCGATACTGGAAAAACCGGGCCGCAACGCGGCGAGCGCCTCTTCCACACCCCGCGTCACATCCAGGGTGTTGGTCCCGGGCAGTTTTTCGACGACGAGCAGGAGGTTAGGATTGTCGTTAACGAGCGCATCCCCGATCAGCGGCTGATGGTCTTCTACCACCGAAGCCACGTCACCCAGGCGCCAGGCCGTGCCCTTGATAGGCACCTGCGCCAGGTCTTCCGGAGATTTGATGGGCAAGACGTGCCAGACCCCGAGCCGTTGATTGGGGGTATCAATGAACCCTCCGGCGCCGGGCGACGAGGCCTCCAAAAAGGTTAATGACGACACCCACAATGCGTTCCCGGTGGTTTCGACGACTTGCTCCAGCGTAACACCCTGAGTGCGCAAATCTTCTGGATTGACCTGCACCTGCAGTTGCCGGTCCCGGTTGCCCCAGATGGCCACGTGGGCTACGCCGGGCACGCCCATCAAGCGAGGAGCGATCGTCCAACGGGCGAGCACCGACATCTCGATCAGGGACAGCTCCTTCGAGGAAAGCCCGACGATCATGAACCGGCTGGCCGACGACAGGGGCTGGATCATCGTCGGCGGTTTCGACACGTGCGGCAACCCGACCGCCGACTGGGCAATGCGCTCTGCCACCATCTGTCGTGCACGGAAGAGGTCGGTCCCTGGCTCGAAGACGACGAGGACCGACGACAGCCCGGGAACGGACTCGGAGCGAATGACGTCAGCCCAGGCCACCCCGGCGAGCAGGTCCTGCTCCATCGGAACAGTAATCATCTGTTCCACTTCCTCCGCGGAAAGCCCGAGGGCCTCGGTCTGGATCTCCACGTACGGCGGCGAGAGCTCGGGCAAGACGTCCACTGGCATGGCGCCAATTTGGCTGACGCCGACGACCATCAGCACCGCGGCGAGGACAACCACCAGGTATCGAAAGTTCAAGCTTGATCGAACGATTCCACGCATCATGGCTAGAGACCTCCTTATGCAGTCATTATCCAGTCCAGAACTCGATATGGAAGCGACGATGGTATCGTGACACGCTCAATTATGCAGTTGCCAAACAATGGAGTTCTTATTCCCACCCAGGGCGCTCTTCATCACAACCGCAACAACCGCAAATGCAGAAGACTTGACGTAAGGACCATGGCGGGATGGTTATCAGGAAGATGCCGCCACAAAATAGACCGTTATAGATTGGTAAAAGTTACGCCCTCCGAGTCAGATACCGAGGCCAAAATATGGCTTTTACACTCATGTCGGTTCAGCGGTGCAAACAGCCGTAGGGCGAGTTTGCCTGCACCTGGGCCGCAGGCACAGGTGAAACTCGCCCTACACCACCTGTAGGCCAACGTGAGCCGGCTTTTATGTCTAATGGCAACTAGCCACTGCCGTCCATAGAACACTCCGACGGAAAGGTAGGGAGGGATACCTCCACCTTCCGCTCAGAACCTATGGACGTCAACTGGCAAGCAGCATTATCTTTGTTTGTAGGGAACGCGAACCGCTTTCGAAGCGCCGAAACCTGATTGCTGACCATATTAGGCCAAATCTTTTTTTTTGCAAGAGGCAGAAGCTCAACGATCACCTGCCTCCAGCCACTTTTTCATTGGCCCGAGGAAGTAGTCGTCCCAGCCCTCGTCGTGCGCGCCACGTTCCTTCTTGTTCGGGAACCGGCTGTGCGCCAGATGCACCCGCGTCTTCCTGCCCCGCGCGGTGAGTTCCCAACGCACGAGCGAGTCCTTCCACGCTTTAGGCCACTCGCCCTGCCGCCAGGTGCATTCGAGGGTGTTGGGGCCTTTGACGAGGGTGAATTTGCCGGTAGTGTCGCCGCCAAACAGGCAGTACTTACCGCCAACGCGCAAATCCACCTCGACGGCGCTGTCCGCCCCCATCCACCCCTTGATGGTCTTCGGGTCGGTCAGCGCCGCCCACACGCGCTCGATCGGCGCATCAATTTCAAGGTCCTTGACGACGTCGGGCATGGCCGCCTCCAATCTTCAATCCCTAATCTCTACTAGGGCAAAACTCATGTGGGCGAAAATCCAGCCGAGGCCCAGCCGCCCGAGCGGCGAGCGGGCCAGGCGGAACGCGAGGCGCATGCTTGCGGTCAGTCCGGCTCTCCTGTTTTTAGCACAAATTCATGCTGTCGCCAAGCAAAAACTGGCGCCCGCATGTCGCGCCGGGAACAGATCTGGACGGTTCACGGCGGTCTCAGCGCATAGATGGTCACACTGGGCTGGTAATGGCCGGTCGGAAGGAATCCGATCAGCCAGCGCTCGTGGGGGAGCGTGAACCGGGCCAGCGGCTGCATGGCAAAACGCGGCGAATCCCGCAGGCCCGCAATCGCCGCCAGATCAAACCAGCCATCCGTGGGCAGGACAAGGCAATCCACGTGATTTTTCACCAGGTATTCGTCCAGAGCTGCGTCGCGAAAGGCCTGGCCCAACTCCGGATCAATCAGCCCTCCCAGGTCAACCACCGGACGCTGAGAGTAAAAACGCAGCGCGCCAATGTCAAACGCGGCGCACCTGTGCTGGGGCAGCGCCTCGCGCACGTACCGGGCGGCGGCAATGCGCACCCGTTCCATATGCTCCACATTGGCGTCGTACACCGTATTCCAGTAGAGGGTGTTGCAGGCGGCGATGATCGTCACCCCGCCGACAAGCAGGCCCTTAACCCACCGGGTGTGACCGATGTTTTTTAGACCGGCTACCAGCGCCACCCAGACCACGACGAAGTTAAGGGCGCCATAACGGCCAGCCGTCCCGGGCACCGGCAGGAGGAACCCGTAGAACAGATTGTGGAGCACGAACCATCCCAGCAGGAGCGCCAGGGGACGCCGGGCCGGGTCCGAGAACAGACGTCGCCACTCGGCCATCTTCAACAAGGGACGCAATCCGCTCCAGACCAGGGGCGCTATCACCAGGGCCACCGCGGGCACGGCCCACATCGAAAACGCATAGCTGCCGTCCTCGGCCAACCCGCGCACCGGCAACCTGATCATGGGCGCGGGCAGCGCCATCCCACCCAGGCCGAACTCAAGCAAGTACCCGACCCACGTCACAACGTAGAACACGGCGGTGAAGAGGGGCCAGGAGGCCAGGCTAGCGGAGTCGCCAAGCGCCAGTTGGATGCCAATTCGGGCGGTCAGCATCTTGCCGAGGCCGCTGGTCGGCAAAGGATATCCACTGCGCAGGAATAGATACCCAAACCACGGCCCGGCGACCACCAGGGGCAACAGGCCCAACCCGATCACTTCCCGCGTGAGCTTCCGCCGCCGGGCCAGCTCACTCACCGCGATCAACGCCCATAGTAGGATCCCCTCGGGACGAAGCAAGGGCAGCAACCCCAGCGCCAGGGCAAGCGAGGTCCAGCGCTCGCTTCGATAGAGGAGCAGGGCCAATAATCCCAGGGCGACGAACCAGGTCGTCTCCATGCCGCTCAGGGCAAACCATAGCATGTTGCCGGACAGGCTGACCAGCGCGGCGGCGGTCAGCGCCAGGGCTGGGCGCATGACTGGCGCCAGAAGAAAGTAGACGCTCACGGCCGTGAGCGCCAGAGCGACCAACCCACCGGCCTTCGCCACGTATTGCAGTGGAATTCCGCTCCAGTATCCGGCCGCCAGGACAAAGACCCATAGCGGGCTGGTCGCGCCCACGCCGGGTTCGCCGGCCGCGTTGAACATCAACTGCCCGTGGTCAACGAGGTTTCGTGCGTAGGTGAAGTAAATATACGCATCGTCCATGGCCAGCTCGAACGCGGCGGGCCACTGGAACAGCGTCGCGACTAATACGATCGCGCCGACCAGCGCCGCCAGGCATAGGACAACAGTGCTCGACTTATATTCCATGCAATGATATTTCCCAAGGTCTATCGCTCAAAGGAGGGATTATAAGCCGGCGCGGTTCGAGCGCAAAGGAACAGGCC
>DATDRS010000471.1:0-3919 GCA_035291605.1 Anaerolineales bacterium
GCATGGATACCAGGATGGCGATGAGGTAGCTGAGGCAGCCGATGATGCTCCCGGCGTGGACGAGATACTTGCGCTGGGCGGCAACCATTTCCGGAGAGAGTTTGGGCAAAAGCCAGATGGGCAGAGCCAAACGCGGCAGGGAGCGGGTGAGCCGGTCCGCAGCCGCGCCGGTCGCCTCAGTCCGATGGCTCAGGTTATCCGCGACCACGACGCCCAGAGGCTGGCGAGGGAGGCGGCCAAGCAAATCGGCGGCGCGCTGGGCCAGCGAGGGCGATGGAGGCAGGGGGTCGTAGGCGGCGTGCTCGACGGCGAGGGTAAGCTCGTTCCACTCGGCCAGGGCAAGGCGTCCGGCAAACTCGCGCGGGGTCTGGGCCGGAGGGCGATAGCGGCGGAGCAGCCTTTGACCCTGACGGTAGGCGGCGAGGATGCGCTTGCGGTTCGGGTCATGGTCAATAGCCGAGAACCGGGGGGCGCGGGAGCGGAGCGCGGCGCGGAGGCGGGAGAAAAGAAAGAGAAAGAGAAAAAGAAAAAGCGAGATGAGTAGAACTATCGCGAGCGGGCCGAGCGCCGCGCCGACGAGGGCCGCTCCGGCCGCGAACATCGTCCCCCATGGGATGGCTGGCAACTCTTTGAATACCCCGGAGAAAATCCACTGCTGGACCGGCGCGGTGTAGGGCGAAGGCGTGAAGCCGGGCGTCGGGTCGAAGGGAACCCAGCCATAGCCGGGGAAGTAGACCTCGACCCAGGCGTGCGCGTCGCTCGCGCGGACGGTGTAGTAGCCGGAGAGTTGGTTGTATTCGCCCGCGTTGTAGCCCGCGACGAGCCGCGCCGGGATGCCGAGCGAGCGGAGCATGACGACGTGCGCGGTGGCGTATTGCTCGCATACGCCGCGCTTGTCCACGAAGAGGAAGTTGTCAACGGTTTCAGAGCCGATGGGCTGCGGCGGCGGGAAGTAGTCGTAAGGGATAGTGAGGAGGTAATCGCGCAGGGCGGAGGCCTGGTCGTAGGGTGTAGGCGCGCTGGCCGTGAGTTGGCGCGCGAGGTCACGCACGCGCTGAGAGATGCTGCCGGGCAGTTGCAGGTAGCGCGCGGTGATTGCACCGGGGTAATCGGCGGAGGCCGCGCGCAGCTGCTCCGCGGAGAAATCGGGGCGGTGCGAGATGACGGTGTAGACGGTCCCGGCTTCGAGCGGCGCGCCGACCCTCAGGCCGTCCTCTGCGTCCACCGCGATTTCGCGCGACTCGATGTAGACCTCGGTCGGGCGATAAGCGGCGAAGAGGAGGTTGGGCTGGTCGCGGACCACGTAGAAGGACTGGACAATTTCGCCGCCGAGGGCCTGCTCGTCAGCCGGGATTTCAAACGAGCCGTACCGGCCTCGCCGGGCAATCTGTGTCTGCGTTTTAGTAGATTGTGACCACGCATGACCGTCGTAGTCGTCGTAAGCGTGGCTGCGCCAGTAGCTCCACGCGGGCGAGCGGACGTACATGACGATGGCGCTGCTCAAGCCGCCGCGATAGCGCAGGTCGAGCTGCGTGTCGAAGCCATAGTAGTAATCGCCTTCCTCGTCCGGCGCGTAGACGCCGTTGAACTGCACGAGCGGCACCGCCGGGTTGATGACCTGGGAGGTCGGCCCGCGCGGGATGGGCAGGTTGATGGAGAACGGCGGGATGACGGGGCGCGAAGCGAATTGCGGCGTGAAGGCGAAGACGAGGAAGGAGAAGAGACCAAATCCCAAACTCCAAATCCCAAAGGAGGGGAGCGTGTGCGGGTGTGTGGGTGTGTGGGTGTGTAAGGGCTGCGCCTTGAGCCTTGCGCCCTGAGTCCCGTCTTCGACTTCGGCGTGGTAGAACACGACGAGGACGAGGGCGAGGAAGGCCAGGATGAAGATCAGGAACGAGTAATCGCGGCTGAGGGCAGCGGCGACGTAGAGGGTGAGCAGGCTGAAGCCGAGGTAGGAGTACAGGTTCGTGCGGCGGCGGAGGTCGAACGAGATGATCGCCTGCGCGTACATGGCGAACTGCGCCTGGGGAAGGAGGATGCCCGCCGTGAAGCCGGCGCACATGTAGCACAGCGCCAGGTGCAGCGCGATGAAGACGCCCAGGCGGACGAAAGGGTTCCGCCTGTCCTGCTGCGCCGCGCGCCAACTGTAGTAGTGCCCGCCTGCCAGGACGAGGACGGTGAGCAAGGCCGGAATCCACAACTGCCCAACCCACGCCAAAGCGAGCAGGGAGGGGATGGAGGCCAGGAACACCCAGCGTCGCAGAATTAGCGAACGCTCGGGAGAGGTAGCAGTACGGGTGAACATGAGACCTACGCGTCTTCGCGGTTAAGCTTGCAAAGTTCTTTCCCAATCCGGCTCAGCGCCGATAACCTGCACAGTTACACCCGCAGCCGTGAGGGTTGCGGCGATGGATTGCGCTGTGCCACTGGCCCCACCCGCCTCGCCCGGCAGGAACCGCGCCGGATCAACGACCACGGCCAGCACGCCCAGGCCGAAGCGGTGCAGCTCGACGAGCGGCTCGACGGCGGCCTCGTCGGGCGCGGTGAGCAGGGCGGCGACGAACGTCGTCGAGCGCACGGCGCGGAGACACTCGGCAAATGACTCTTCGCCCTCCCCTTGCACGCGGGCGAGGTAGTTCATCTGGCCCCACCACGTGAGCGGACCGGGCGGCGCAGGCCACTGGCGGCTGTTGCTGGCTAAGGCGACGGGCAGGCCGCGCCGCTCGGCATAGCGCGCGAGGGTGGCGGCGGCTTTGATCGCCAACTCAAGCGAAGTGTCGTCGCCCGCGCCGATGTTGGAGGAGGCGCGCAGGTCAAGCGCAATCGTCAGGCCGGGCTGCGTCTCCTCGGCGAATTCCTTGACGATGAGCTGCCCTGCGCGGGCCGTCGAGCGCCAGTGGACGTGGCGGCGCGAGTCGCCCGGGCGGAATTCGCGCACACCGATGAACTCGCCGCCGACGCCGAGGCGCGCAAAGGTGTTCTGCGGCGCGGGCATCCGGTCGAACAAGGAGAGATGGTCGAGCTCGCGGTATTCGGGGAAGACCAGCACGCCAGTCGGGGCAGGCAAATCCCGCCGAGCGGCGAAAAAACCGAACGGGGCGCGGGTCGAGATGGAGACAGGCGGAAACTCGAACCAGCCGCGCCGGGCGCAGGTCGTTTCGTAATGTAGGGTCAGGCTGCCGCGCGGCGGGACCGTCGAGACGAAAAAGGGTTGCGATCGATCATCGGCGGGAGCGGGCGGGCAGGTCTCGGCGCCGCGCAATTGCAGGGCGGGAAAGCGCGAGGCGTTTTGGAATTCGAGGTCCACGGCGAGCGGATCGCCGGCGTAAAGTTCCAGGTCGGCGGTCGTCGTGGAACCATTGATGCGCCGGACGAGCGACAGGCGGCGCAGCATGCGGCGGGGGACGAAGCGGGCCGCGAGCAGGAGGCCGGCGGCCAGCGCTGTCATCACGTAGAGCCACCCAACCTGGGTTTGATTGGCAAAGAAATAGAGCAGGGCCATGATCGCGGCCAACGCGCGGCCGCGAGGGGTGAGTTTCATGGAAGATAGGAGATTAGAGATTTGGAGATTGGGGATTGGCCCCTCATTCCCACATCCCCAAAAAGTACAGCGCGGCCGCGCCGGCCAACATGCCGCCCAGAAACCAGATCGGCTCGTCAATGCCAGCGAATGCGACCAGCAGCCCGCCGATGAAAGCGCCGATGAGCAGGCGCCCCCACCAACTGCGGACTATTTTTCTCCAGGGAATGTTGCGCATAGATCAGCTCACAGATCGCCAGGTGTGTGTTATACCGGCACTTCCACCTGATTAAGCAATTCGTTCACAACGGCCTGCGCCGCTTGCAGGCCGCGCGCCCGCGTCAGCAGGCGGTGGGCCATGGCGGCGGGGGCGACGACCTTCACGTCGTCGGGTGTGAC
>DATDRS010000472.1:0-5303 GCA_035291605.1 Anaerolineales bacterium
TTCGGGCTCTTCGCGCCTTCTTTGCGCCCTTTGCGGTTCAGCTTTTACCACGTCGCTTCCGGGTCTGTCTGAAAGACCAGTTGCATGTCGTTGAGCAGGGCGACGAGATGCTCTGTGTGCCGGCCTCTGCGCCCGCCTTCAATCGGTGCAGCGTCCGGCAGAGTCAGCCCCGCCTGTGTCACGATGGGCGTGATGAGCGCCAGCCAGTCCTTCTTCAATTCTACTTCCGACGCTTGCGAGCCCTCGGCCACAATCGCGGCATCGGCGTCGGTCATCTCGAACAGCCCCAGCGCGTACGGAAAAGCCTGATCGAGTCCAGCCTGCAATTTGGCGCGGCTCTCGGGCGTGGCGTTGCCCAAATTGGCGATCCAGGACTTGCCGTGCATGAAGTGATACTTTTCTTCGCCCGCGAACTTGCGCGCGGCCTGCGCCAAGGGCTGATAACTGGAATGCGAGAGCGCGGCCAGCCGCACGGTCTCGGCGGCGTCGTACAGGAATTGGCGCGCCACGCTGAAGGCCCAGTCGCCTTTGGGCAGTTCCACCAGTTGGGCGCAGCGAAAGTCCGCCGAGGCGCGGTTGAACGCGAGTTGATCAGGTTCGGCTTCGCCCAGGTCGTGCAGAAGCGAGTAGTAAATCTGCGCGTGGCCGATCTCGTCCTGCGCCATCGAGGAGAAGGCGATGTCCTCTTCGAGGATGGGGCCATGCCCCGTCCACTCCGCGTTCCGGTGGCCGACGACGACCTCGTCGTCCGCGAGGCGAAATAGCAGTTCTTTCAAGGCTGTCTCGTTCATCAGCGTTTTGCTGTGTCTCCAGTCCACCGGGAACTGAAGGAACTCGGGGAACTCACTCTTCAGTTCGTTCGTTTCCCTCAGTTCCTTCTCTTTCACACCGCACTTTCTTCACCACCTTGTACCCATACGCCTCGCGGTAACTCTTGTCCGTCGCGTGCCGAAACATATCCTGGTCGGCATACTCGCTGGCGTGGATGTCGCTCGCCTTGACCACCCACAGGTTCACGCACGCCATGCGCCGGGCGTACTGCTCTTTGGCGAGGACGAGCGCCATCTCCGGATTGGGCGCGTGCACCGAGCCGACGTGGACGTGTTGCTCGCCGCGCGCCTTTTGGTGAAAGACCTCGTAGACTTCCCACTGCGTATCGGGCATATCGCGTATCGCGTATCGCGTATTGCGTATCGTATGCATTCCGCGCTTACGGAATACGCAACACGCAATACGTCCCTACATCACCGGCACCTTCCGCCCGTTCTCATGCGCGGCCAATGCGGCGCGCACCCACGCGCCGTCTTCGTGCGCCATGCGGCGGACGGCAAGCCGTTCCCGGTTGCACGGCCCGTCGCCGTTGATGACGCGCTTGAACTCTTCCCAGTCTGGGTCGGAGAACTCCCACTCGCCCGTGTCCGGGTTCTTGCGGAGGTTCGGGTCGGGGACGGTCAGGCCGAGTTCCCAGATCTTCGGCGCGTACTGGTCGAGGAACTCCTGCCGCATCGCGTCGTTGGTCTTGATCTTCACCTTCCAGCGCATCAGGATTTCGGTGTGCGCGGAGATTTTGTCGGGCGGGCCGTGGAAGTGCATGATCGGTTTCCACCAGCGGGTAAGCGCGTCCTGCACCATCGCGCGCTGGGCCTTCGTCCCGTTCGCCAGCGTCACGACCGAGTCGTAGCCGTACTTCAGGTGAAACGACTCTTCGTAGCAAATGCGTTTGAGCGCGCGGCAATACGGGCCGTACGAGCCTTCGGCGTTGGTGTTCTGGTTGATGATCGCGCCTGCGTCAATCAGCCAGGCGATGACGGCGGTATCGGCCCAAGTGGGCGTGGGGTAGTTGAAGACGTTGGAATACTTGGACTTGCCGGAGAGCAGGTCTGCGATCATCTGCTCGCGGCTCTTGCCCAGCGTTTCCGCGGCGCGGTAGAGGAGCTGCGCGTGCCCGACCTCGTCCTGCACTTTGGCGACGAGCGCGAGCTTGCGGCGGAAGCCGGGCGCGTGCGGGATCCACTTGCCCTCCGGCAGCGCGCCGACGATCTCGCTGTGCGCGTGCTGCTCGATCATGCGGATCAACTGGCGGCGGTATTCGGCCGGCATCCAGTCCGGCGGCTCGATCTTCTCGCCGCGCGCGATGCGGGCCTCGAACTCGGCCAGTTTCTCCGGGTCTTCGTTGGCGATGGGGGACTGCTTGACGTCGGTGAAGGTGGTGGTGCCGTACATCCTTTGCTCCTTCAATCGCACAGGCTACGTGTGGCGTATTCCGTATTACATATTCCGCTAACGGTGACTACGCAATACGCCTCACATCCTACGCTGTCCGGTAAAGCCCATTCAACATCATATCCGCCAGTGTGCTGCCGATCTCCTCCGGCGTCATCGGCCCGTCGGGCCTGTACCACTGGTGGGTCCAGTTTAGCGCCGATAGGACGAGCCGCGCAGCAAACCGCTCGTCCACTGGGGCGAAAATCCCCTCGCGGATGCCCTGTCCCAGGAGGGTACGGAACATCCCTTCGTACTCGTCCCGCCGCCGGGCAAACTGATCCCGCTGTTTCCGCTTCAGATGCCGCCACTCGTTGAAGTACACCGCCGAGGCGTCCAGGTTGCGCGTGATCACGCCCACATGCGCGATGATGGCCTTGCGGAGCTTGAGCGGCGTCGCCGTCTCCAGCGCGATGATCGGCTCCAGCGCGGCGAAGAACTCGTCGGCGGCGCGGGAGGCAATCGTCCACAGCAACTCCTCTTTACCGCCGATGTGGTGGTACAGGCTCGCCCCTTGCACGCCGACCGCCTTGCCGATGTCGCGCACCGAGGTGGCGAGGTAGCCTTTCTCGCGGAACAGCTGTTCGGCGGCGGCGAGAATCTGGTCTTTGCGCGGGAGGCCGTTGGAACGCCTGGGCATCGGAAATAAACCTAACAAGCGTTAGATTGTTGAGATATAGCGTACTCGGAATTGCGAGGCCTGTCAACGCGGGCCTGCAACCTTCCGCGCGGGCCGGCGTATTATGCTCTGAGATTTTCACACAGGAAGAGGAACCTATGAAACGCCCCTTGCTTCTCGTCATGGCCGCGCTCACGGCGGCCTCGCTCGCCTGCTCCATCAACCTCAGCCTCCCCAAAGTCCAGACGCTCAAAACCGGCCCGACCGAAACGCTGACCATCAGCGAACCGCTGCCCGACGCCGAAGGGCCGATTGACGTGACCATCAAGATGGGCGCGGGGGAGCTCAACCTCACGGGCGGCGCGGAAGGCCTGGTGGAAGGCGAGGTGCGCTACAACATCCCGGAATGGAAACCGGCGATCACCGGCAATGATGGGACGCTGACGATTGAACAGGGCCCCGCCGAGGACAGCATCGGGATCCCTGAGCCTGACGCCGACATCGTCAACGAATGGAATCTCAAACTCGGCGACGCCCCGATGGAGCTGGAGATCAACGCCGGCGCGTACGACGGGACGCTGGATTTGAGCGGCGTGCCCCTGCGCCGGTTGTCCATCCGCGACGGGGCCAGCAATGCCGAGGTGGTGTTCGACTCGCTCAACCCGGAGACGATGAAAAAACTCTCATATGAGACCGGGGCTTCGTCGGTGAAATTGACCGGCCTCGCCAACGCGAACTTCGCGGTCATGGATTTCACTGGCGGCGCGGGCAGTTACACGCTCGACTTCTCCGGCGAACTCCAGCAGGACGCGGAGGTCGCCGTCAAGACAGGCGCGAGCAGCCTGAGATTGGTGATCCCGGAAGGGATGAAAGCCAAAGTGACGGTCAGGGGTGGTCTGAGCGACGTGTCTACCATTGGCGGATGGACAGAGGAGGGTGACACCTACGAAACCGAGGGAGAAGGCTATACCCTGACGGTTGAGATGGAGATGGCAGTCGGGAGCCTGACGCTGGTGAACAAGTAATCTTCGCCGGGGCTGCTCATCCTGAGCAAGGCTCGGAGACACGCCGTCCAGGAGGGCCGGAAAAGGCCGCCTATGCTCTCGCGCGCAGGCGGCCTTTGCGCTATACTCCCATCTGGCTTGCAGGCGATGTGCGGCGCTCCGGTATGTGGCGCACATTTTTATCGCGGCGTGGTCATCCCGGCTCCGTTCTTGCGGCCCGAACGCTGTTTCGCCAATGATCCACATCCCCTCCCTCCACACCGCATGGAAACTCTGCCTCGTGCTGCCCCTCCTGTTGGCAAACTGCTCCAGCCCCACCCCTCCTCCCAGCACATCGGCAGCGACCGAGGCGCAGCCGACGGCAACCGTAATCCCTCGGCCAACTGATACCCTTGTCCCAACGCGTACCCCGGAGCCGACGGGGACGCCTACAGTGATGCCCCTCCCTACCGATGCCCCCACGGTGACGCCTTTGCCGACCGACGCGCCCACCGTGACCCGCACCGCGACCCCACGCCCCTCACCCACCCGAGTCCCGTTCACTCCGATGCCGACCACGACGGATACCCCAACCGGGCCAACCCCCATCCCCTTCACTGGATCCGTCAGCGCGCCCGGCGGCGCGCATCAGGTGACTGGCGTGCTCAGTCTGGAGGCTGAACGCACGACCTTCGCGGCCGGGGAACGTATCTGGTTCACGTTCGATCTGGACAACGCCTCCGGGCAGGGAGCGCCTTATGGCATACTGGGCGTGGTTGTGATTGACCTTGACCCAAGCGACGGCAGTGGCGGATTGTTCCACACCAGTTGGGATGGCGGCGGAACCGACACCAGGACTCTGACCCTGAACCCTGGCCCATTCCATCACCGGGATCATCTGGCCATCGCCATCCCCGGCGTTTATCACATGTATGTCTCGATGTGCTTTTCCGCGTTCAACGTTTGCCGGGGCGGCGGCGACTGGGAAAACCTGAGCGGCCCGATCGTGGTGAGCATCCACTAGCAAGAAACAAAACCTCCCGAAGGTTCTTGGCCTTCAGGAGGTCGCCGATTCACACAACAGCCGCGCCCCCGCCTCGAAGTATTCATTGACTTTGGCTTTGACCTCTGCCGCTGTATCGTCTGGCGAAACAACTTCGACCGCCAGATCGGGGGCGCCGGGGAAGAAACCTGATTGAATGCCGCCAGGGGGAATACGCGCAGCAGAGACAAAAGCTGCGTCCGGGGCGCGCACGGTATCTGGTTTACGGCGCAAGGTGAAGCCAGTCTCTGCCCCGTAGACTTCACCAAGTTGTCTTGCAGAAACAAAATGGTCGAGTCTTCCACCAATGCGCACAGCGATCTTGCCATGCCGCGGGCTTGCAGGTGTCATCGTTTTTACCTCCCCTCGGATGAGTTCGTAGCGCTTCCCCATCCCG
>DATDRS010000473.1:0-6904 GCA_035291605.1 Anaerolineales bacterium
TGGGTCTGCGTCTCTTTTTCGAGCGCGACGGCGGACAGCCCGGCTTTGAGGGCCGCTCCAGCGCTGCCGGTCAAAATATTGGCGGCGGTTACAAAGTCCGAGAACGCCAGTTCGTAGTTCCCGGCGGCGTAGACCGTCTCGCCCCGGCTCAGGTGGTAATTGCCCAATGCGCTGTTGGGAATGAAAGTGTGCCAGCGCTTATTCTCCGGGTCGAGGGGGTCGAGCGCGAAGGCTTGTTTGATATCGGCGATGGCGTGATCGAGTATCTGCAGGGCTTCGCCCTCGTTCTCCACTTCGTTGGCGAAGATGTGCAGGCCAAGCACGTACTCCAGCCTCGCCTTGAACTGCCAGTACAGGAAGTTTTCCGGCGCCAGCTCGACCGCCTCGCCGTAGCTCGCGACGGCTTTGTACAGTTGCTCCTTGAAATCGTAGCCGGGGCAGAGGCGCAGGAGATACTCGACCTGCGCGCGCGTGCGGTAGGTGAACGCATCTTCAGGCCGCAGCGCTAATGCTCGATTGAAATCGCCAATCGCCAAACTGAGCTGCCGGGCGGCCTCAGCCTTTTCGGCGTCCGTGGCTTCGGCGCTCGCGCACCGGTCGCCGCCGCCAGGGCTGGCGAGCCGCCAGTGCGCCGTGCCGCGCGAGATGAGCATGACCGAGTCGGCGGGCGCTAACGCGACGGCTCTCTCCCACGCGGCCAGGGTCTGGTCGAATTCCTTCAGCCGGAAGTGGGCATAGCCAGCCGCCAACCACACCGGCGCCGAGCTGGGGTCGAATCGGGCGGCGTCCTGAAAACTCTGGAGCGCGCGCCGGAAAGCCTCCTGCGATTTGTCCTGCAATTGCTTTTGCACGTCCCCCGCCGCATTGGCCGCCTCCTGGCTCAGTTGGTCGGCCTGTTCGAAGAACACCCATCCCTGCCCGGTGAGCGCCTGGGCGTTGGAGGCGTTCAGCGTCAGCGCGTGGTCGTAGTCGTCCAGCGCTTTTTCCAGTTCCCCCAGGCGATGGTAGGTGACGCCGCGCAGCAGGTAATAATTCGCGTTGTCGGGCGCGGCGCGGATCGCCGCGTTGAAATCTTCCTGGGCCGCGGCGAGTTTCTGTTTCGCTGAGTCGGAATCGGGCAATGTGCCGGCCCAGCCGGTGTACGCGATAGCCCGGCTGGCGTAGGCCCGGTCGGGCAGCGCGCTGAGGGCCAACGCCTGCGTGTAATCGGCGATGGCGGCTTCGTACTGGGCCAGCTCGGCTTCAATCGCCGCCCGGTTCGTCAGCGTCCGCGCGTGGTTGGGCGAAAACCGTAGCACCGGGTTGTAGGCATCGAGGGCGGCGGTGAACCACCGGGCGGCCTGCGCCTCGTCGCCCCTCGCCTGCGCCATCAGCCCTTCGCCGCGCCAATGATTTCCCACGACTAACTTGTGATAGGTGCTCACGTCCTGCCCGATGCGATAGAAGTTCAGCGCGCCAGCGGCAAGGATGACGGCGGCAGCGGCGGCCCGCAGTGAGAGGGGATAAACCGGCTGCGGCTCGTCTGTGATCCACAAGGCCGCGAGCACGGCGCCGAGCGCGGCGAGCAGGATGAGGGCCGGGAAGATGTCGGCGACGAGAAACCAGGGGCGCAAGATCGCGCCTACCGGGAAGGCCGAGGCGGCAGCCGCCGCGCCGCCCACCCACCACAGCAACGCGCTGCGCGGATTGAGGCGCAGGTGGACGCGGATCGGCTGGACGATGAACCACCACAGAGGCGGGATGAACAACCCCAATTGGAGATAGGGGTAAAGGTCAGCCGGGGCATAAATCAGGCCGGGGAGGGTAACGGTCATCAACCCCGGCGCGAAGCGCCCAATGACTGTGAAGAGGGTGAGGCCGAGCGCGCCCAGCAGGTAGAGCGCGCCCATGGGACTGCGGATGACGTCGAAGCTCAGGTCGATCACCCGCGCCTCCTTGGCCAGGAAGTTGGCCATGCCCTCTACCCGCGCGCACAGGCTCGAGTACCACGCAATGTGGCCGCGCAACGTGACGCGCTCGGTGGGCGTGATGACCACCGTCGCCGAGTTGTCACGCACCAGCCGGCCGAGGTATCGGACGTCGGCCTTGTAGATGCGCCTGATGTCCGGCCAGGGGATCAGGTGCAGCCTCTCGCCCAGCCCCGCCGCCAGGCCCTGCATGTCGAGCCGCACGGCCTCGGCCTGCGCCTCCTGCACCGTGCGCAGCGACGTCGTCGCGATGATGACCCAACCGAGCACGGCGTAGTCGAACATGCAGAACAGCGTCAGCCCCAGCGCCAGCAGGAGCGCCGGTTGGACCTCGAAGACCGTCTCGACCCGGGCCGTGATGCTCTGAGTGAGCGACGGGCTGTAATTCGTGTCATTTTCCAACAGCGGCGAGGCGTAAAAATTGACGTTGGCCAGCGAAAAACTGCCGATCTCGACGCGCGTCGTGACGAGCGGGATGAGGAAGATCAGGGCTGCCGGGAGCGTCAGCACGACGCGCCGGAAGATCAGGAGGACCGGATGCTGAAAACGCCAGGGGTAATGGCGGCGGGAGAGGAGCCGCGTCGTGCTCGTCGCCGCCTCGCGCGCCTCGGCGGTCAGCCGTTTGTTCTGCTCCAGAATTTGCAGGCGCTCGGCCATCTCGGTCGCGCCGATGATGTCGTCCTGCTTCTGGTAGAGGCGCATGGCCTGATCGTACTGCGGCAGGGCGTCGGCGTATCGCCCCAGCCGGAGATAGGCTTCGGCGATCAGCCCGCGCACCTGCGCTTCGAGGTGCGCATCGGCGTAAGCCGCCGTCACCGGCAGGGCAGCCTCGAGATGCTCCAGCCCCGCTTGCAGCCGGTCGAGGCGCAGCAGCGCCTGCCCCAGCCCGATGCGGACGCGCGCGCGGCGGTATTCGCTGAGCGGCGCTTCCTGCTCCGCGAGCAACCGCTGGAAGATCGGCAGGGCGTGGCCCGCGTCGCCCATCGTCACGTAGAGCTGCGCGAGTTTCTCGTCGGCCTGGATCGGGTCGGCCGCCTGGCCGAGCGGGCTGAGGAGTCCGTCGGCGCGGCGGTACCATCCCCGCGCGGTGCTGAACAGGCGGGCGATGATCCAGTCCTGCCCGAGCATCATCGTCCAGACGCGCGGGTTCAGGCGGATGCCGATCGAGGCGATGAGGTACAGGATCAGCGGGAGGGAGATGAACTGCGTGGCGAGGAGCGCCAGCCAGTCGCGCCAGCCGCTGATCTTGGGCGGGATGAAGTCGCGCTGGCCGCGCGCGGAGACGGCCAGGTCCACGTAGGCGTCGCCCAGGTTGAGCATGGTGTACCCTTGCTCGGCCTCGCTTTTGGGCTGCTTGCGAAACGTGTCGAGCGCGATCTTGTACTGCTCCATAGCCTCGACGTACATCCCCTTGTCGGCCAGCGCCCGGCCATATGCCCGCGCCACGCGCCCAACCAGCGCAGGACTCGGCGGGAGTTGGGGGTCTTCGCGCAGCGCCTTCAGCTCTGGCAGCGTGTTGGCGGCCCCGCCGCGCAACTGCACCGAGCGCGCCCGCAGGTAGCGCACCCAGTAATCCAGTTCGGCCTGCCACGGGACGCCGAGGGCGGCCAGGTAGGGCTGAATTTCGCTCGCGGTCGCGATCAGCCGTTCGGTGGCGGCGAGGCGGCGCTCGTCGGTGTATTGGCTGAACATGCGCGCCAGGAATTCAATCCCCGCCGGGCCGTCAATGACCAGCATATGATAGAGGCGGCTCTGCGCCTGAATGACCGGGTCGGGGTTGGGGTTCGCCTCGCGGAAGGCCAGCGTGCGCCGGTGGGCCTCGACGAACGCCTGGGCATCGGAGGCGATCCAGCGGCGCAGGATGACCTCGCGCTCGGCGGCCATCACCGCGTAGCGCGGCCCGTCGCCGCCCATGTTTTCGACCTCGCGGACGAACGAGAAGCGCGCCAGCCGCTCGACCAGTTTTTCGTCGCGGCCGTCGTCGCGGGCGCGCAGCGCCTTCATCAATTCCGCGTTGAAGCCGTGCGGCACGCAGGCGAGGTTGAGCGCCTCCCCCAGCAGGGGATGCACTTTAGTGATGAGCGTGTCCAGCAGCTGGGTCTGGAGGTCAGCCTCGACCGGGCCGGCGGCGAGGGCGGGGGAGGGCGCGCGCGTTCCGGTCATGGGCTTCAGAGCCAGTCCTCGTCCTTTTCCGTGTCCAGCGCAGCCACATCGGCCATCTTGGCCAGCAGGCCCGGCTGCCCGCCGGAGGTCTTAAAGACGGTGGACAGGTCGAGGTCGGTGATCTTGCGCCGGTCCACGATGTATTCCTTCACGTGATCCTCGTTGAACAGGTCGAGGCCCGTGCGGGCGACGCGCTCTTTCATCTCCGGCCCCAGGTCGGGCGCTTTGCGGCCTCCGATAATCATGATGACCTTCGCCAATTGTCCCGTCGGCACGCGGGCGAGCAGATAATCCTTCAGCCAGCGGTCGGCCTCCGAAATGACGTCTTCGTAAGAGTCGATCAGAAAAACGGCGCGACCTTTCACCTCCACCAGTTTGGCGAGGCACGCGAAGAAGGCGTCGTTGATCTGGATCTCCGCCGCGCGGCGGGCCATTTCGCTGTCGGCCTGGATGTAGAACTGGTTGTCCTTGATGAGGTCGCGTCCGGCCACGTCGCCGCCGATTTGTGCGGAAGCGCCTTGACTCGCCGTGACGTTGACCCCGCCCCCCTCGCCGCCCGAGGAGATTCTGACGTTGACGCTGGTGAAGGTGTTGATGGCGGCCGTAAGCGGGTTGAAGTATTCCGCGCCCATCTGGTCGCGCGCCAGCCGCACGAGCGAGAGGTAGTCGTGCGGGCGGCGGTCGCGGAAGTCCACGTGCATCGCCGGGAGGCCGTGCTCCGCGCAGTGGTGGCGCACCCGCTGGATCAGCCAGGTCTTGCCCATGTCGGGAGGCGCCTCGACCAGCATGACGGTCTTGGGCGTCTCGCCCGCCAGCATCTTCTGAAAACCCTGATATTGCTTTTCGCGGTTGACGAACCAGTCAATGTAGTCGGGCATCTGGCTTCGCTCTCCTCTCCCGCCGCGCGGGAGAGGGCCGGGGGGTGAGGGTGGTTACGGCCTGATCGCCAGTCCCAGAAACAGCAGGCTGGCGATGAGCGTCCCCACGAACACGATGGCAGGCGTGGGGTTGTTCTGCTCGACCGACTCGTTCCGAATCTCTTCCAGCGAGTTGAAGCCGAGCAGGCGCATGGTGAGGAAGATGAACGCCCCGGCGATGATGGCGATGATCGGCCCCCAGAAGGCGATCTGGCTGAGGACGAGCCGCAGGGAGGAATTCAGGAATACCACATAGCCGGCCGGGTTGAGCACGAGGGCCAGTACCTGCCCGACGATCAACGTAACCGCTAAGATGATGGCGCCCATCGTCATTCGATTCTTCATGGTTTCCTCCTGTAAGGGTCTGGTGAACTGCTACTGCCCGCGCCTCGCTTGGACCGCGGCTTGAATTTGATCAAGATGCTCACGCGCGTGGGAGGCGAGGTTCAGCAAACTGTGGCCGAGCCGCCAGTAGCTGCCCTTGCGCGCAACGAACTCCGGCGGCAGAGCGGCGAGCGCGGCTGTGATCTCGGTCTGATTGCGCTTCAGTTCTTCGAGCAAGGCAGCGACCGTCGGGTAGGCCGCCGTGAGGCCGGCGAGGCGCGGGTAGACGTTGCCGCCCCAGTCGTCGTACCATCCCTCGTGCCCGCCGACCAGGTCGGCGATCCAGCGTTGATTATCGCGCTCGTCCACAATCAGGTGCGCCAGCACTTCTTTGGCGTTCCATTCGCCGGGCGCGGGGTGGTGCGAGGCCTCCGTTTCCATCACACCCTGGAAACATGCCTCCAGTTCGGTATTGGTCTCGGCGTACACTTTGCGCACCGCCTCGGCGAGTTCCTTCGCCATCGGCGGGACGTCGGGCAAGGGACGCGGCGAGAGTTCCATCACTACCGTCCTCTTCTCGCGGCCGCGATAAAAAACCACTTTCACCTTGTCGCCGGCCCGGCGGCCCTGCACGGCAGCGGGCAGCGACGCCAGGTTCGCGAGCCTCCTGCCCCCCAGGCTCACCAGCACGTCATCTTTTTGCAAGCCCGCGGCGTGCGCGCCCAGGCCCTCCACCACGCCGCTCAGCCGGTTGCCCTGCGTCACAGGCAGGCCAAGTTTAGCCGCGACGTCGGCGTTGAATTCGTCCAGGCTGATGCCCAGCATAGGGCGCAGGGTGAAGCGCAAATTGCGGCCGGTCTCCAGCACCGACTGCAGATTTTCGAGCGCCGTAGGCCAGCCGCCTTCGATTTCTTTACGGCTCTTCGCCCACTTCTTCCCCGAGCCGACCCCGCCGTGTGAGAGCGTCACTTCCGTGACGTCCCCTGAAGGGAATCTTCGACCGCTTTTGGCCTTGAGCGAGACTGTGACGCGCGTGGCCTCCGGCTCGCCCCGGCCATGCCAGGTGAACCCGGCCTTCTTGCCCGGTTCGAGCGCGGTGTACTCCCCAATCATGTAATAGCCGCTGCTCCACCACAGATGGAGCCGCCCGCCCTTGCGCGAGTCCGCCTGCGCCGCTTCGCACAGCCACTCGCGCAGCGCCGTCGAATTGGTGAAGGCGCGGTACACCTCGGCCGGCGAGGCGTTCACCGTGCGTTTGAAAGTGAGGGTTTGAGTTTTAGCCATACCTCACGCCCTCCTCGCCGCTTCAATCGTCGCCTTGAACTGTTCCCCGTGCTCGTCCGGCAGGTGCGAGGGCACGACTTGCATCATCCAGGAGGCCAGGCGGTCGTACATGTGCTTGTGGGCGACGAACTCCGGCGGCAGCGCGGCCAGCAGGCCCACCGTCTCGGCGGCGCTCTGCTTGAGCTCCTCCAGCAGCGCCGGGATGGTCGGATACCGCTCGACGATCCGGGCCAGCCGGATGGTCACGTT
>DATDRS010000474.1:0-15289 GCA_035291605.1 Anaerolineales bacterium
ACCTCGACCTCGGGGTGGGGGACGCCGGTTTCGACTCCTACGTCAAAACGCACAAACCGTGGTTTATTGGACGCAAAGCCTTCCTCGAGCGGGAGAAGAACCGCCAGGCCGAGGTCACGCGCTTCCGCTTCAACGCCAAGAGCGGGCGCATGGCTCACAACGGCGACCCGGTGTTTGACGCCGAGGGCCGCCTGATTGGCGAGGTGACGTGCTGCTCGATTGACACGGAGGGCTACCGCCTCGGGCAGGCCTACCTGGAATTCAAATATCTCGCCGAGGGCACGCCCGTTCTCATCTTACAGGGGGCGGGCGAACTGATGAAACAAGAGGGGACGGACAAGCCCAAGACTCGCGAGGCGGTCGAAGCCCTCCTGTCGTCGAAGGGGGGACGCAAGCGCGAGCCGGAGGCGGCGACGGTGTTATCGCGCTTCCCTAAGCGCAAGTAGAAGGCAGTAAGCGGTAGGCAGGAGGCGGTTATTGATTGCCTGCTTACTGCCTTCCGCCGACTGCCTACTTTCCCATCTGAATGACTTTCCTCTTCCTGATCCGCCACGCCCGCTCGACGTGGAACGCCGAGGGCAGGATGCAGGGGCAGGCCGATCCGCCGCTCGACGACGTCGGGCGGGAGCAGGCCCGCGCCCTGGCTGAGCGCCTGCGGGGAGAGCCGTTTCGCGCCATCTACAGCAGCCCGCAGGCCCGCGCCCGCCAGACCGCCGAGATCGCCTTCGCGCGGCATAACCCGCCCGTGCCCATCACTTTCGACGACCGGCTGAAAGAGCGGGATTTGGGCGAGTGGACGGGGCTGACGATTGCGGAGGTGGAGGCGCGTTATCCGGAGCGGGTGGATGGCGAGTGGCGCGTCAAAGGCCCGCCGGGGGGAGAATCCCGGGCGGCGCTTGTGGCGCGCGCGGCCGCGGTCTTCGCGGAGATTTTCACAGTCCACCCCGAGGGGCCGGTGGCCGTCGTCAGCCACGGGGGCCTGCTCAACGCCTACGTCGCCCATCACCTGCTCGGCGCCCCTCTTGAAAAGCACGTCTCCCTCCACCTCCCGAACACCGCCGTCGCCCGGCTCGACGTGCGCCCCGACCGGGTGTACGTCCTCGGCGTAGACGCCCGGCATCTGGACAATGATTGACCGCCAATTGCCGGGATGGGTAATTGGTAAGTGGCCATCAGCAATTGGAAATTGCCAGATGAGAGCCTGGTGAATGTTTCCTAAGGAAGCGGCAAACCCTTGTCCCAGCCGGAATTTCCGGTTACACTTTACTAGGAAACAGGCTGGGCTCAGAAACCCGGTTTTTCCCAGTGTCAGGATAGAAACTCTAAGTGAACTTAAAGCAGCAGTCGCGAGTAGTCAGGGTGTCCGCTCAACCAGAAAGAGGAAAAGACGATGAGTATGGTGGTTGCTCCCGGTTCCCGATCCAATCAGAGACAAGATAATTCCAAGGCCTCGCGCAACAAGACGGACCTTGTGAGCCGGCGCAACAGCGTGGGCGGCCGCCTGTGGCGCTTTGTGAGGGGGATGTTGCCGTGGGCTTTCCTCGTTGGGCTGGGCATCTGGATGTGGAGCGACTCCGAAGTCCTCAATATGGTCCTCACTGTCCTGGCCTACGTAGCTCAGATCGTCTTTGCACTGTTCTACGCCGTCATGCAATTCGTCGCCATCTTCTGGTTCATGAGCCGGACGAAGATGGAGACGATTAAACCGGAAGACCCCAAGCACGTCACCTTTAAGGATTACTGGGGCCAACCCACACTCGTGCGTCTGGTTAAGCAGTGGATCAGCCTGCTCTCTGATCGCGATCAGTTCGTTAGAATGGGCGGCAGGTACATCAACGGCATCCTGCTCTACGGCCCGCCCGGCACCGGCAAGACGATGTTGGCCAAAGCGATGGCGGGGGAGGCCGGCATCCCGTTCATCTCGGTGGAAGGCTCCGGTTTCCGCGGCATGTTCTGGGGGGTGGACGTCCTGCGCATGATTCAATACGTGGGCAAGGCTAAAAAGCTGGCCCGCGAGTACGGCGCGTGCATCGCCTATATTGATGAAATTGACGCTGTCGGGATGAGCCGCGGCGGGGTGATGGGCGGCCAGGGGGGCATGATGGGGGGCGGGGGCATGGGAGGCATGATGGGCGGCGGCTCGGGATCGCTGACCCGCTTATTGTACGAAATGGATGGCATCGGCGACCAGGGCTGGTGGGAGAAGCGCAAAGCACGACTTTACAAGTTGTTCGGCAAAGAACTGCCGCCGCACAAATGGCATGTGCTTTTCATGGGCTCCACCAACCGGCCCGACGTGCTCGACCCAGCCCTGTTGCGCCCCGGCCGATTTGACCAGAAGATACAGGTGGACGCGCCCGACAGTGCGGGCCGCCGCGAAATCATCACAGGCTACCTGAGCCGGGTGAAGTTCGACGATACAATCAACATCGAGGCCATCGTCGAGGACACGCCCCACGCCACCCCCGCGCAGATTGCCTCCGCCCTGACTAAAGACGCTGTTCGCATTGCTTTATTCAACGGGCGTGACCGGATTGCGCAGAAGGACATTGACCTGGCCCTGCAGGAACAGCGCATGGGCATCGAGCAGCCTATCGAAGAGTGGGACGCCGAGCAGCGTATGCAGGTGGCCTACCACGAGGCCGGACATGCGGTGGCCCAGCATTACCTCATGCCTGAACAGCGCATTGTGCGCCTGAGCATCATCCGCCGGGGCGGGGCGCTGGGATATATGCTCCCGGTGGATCGCGTGGAAGTGTATGCGGCGCCTCTGCGCCGGTACGCAGCCGACATCATGGTCGCGATGGCTGGTCACGTAGCGACCAAGTTGCATATGGGCGAGTACTGGACTGGCGCGTGGAGTGACTTCAGCATGATCCGCCGCAACATTTGGGCGTTATACTCGCTGGGCTACTTCGGTCCTCCCGTGCGCGGCCTGGAAAACAGCAGCTCCGGCGGCATCCCCGCCAGCGCCGATCCGCTCATCGAGCGCTTCTGGAAAGTGCTCGAAGATCAGACTGAACAACTTCTCCACCAGCACGCCGATGAAACAGAAGCGCTCACACGCGCGTTGCTGGAAAAGAGCGACCTCTCCCACGACGAAGTGATGGCCCTGCTGGGTGACAACGGCTGGCGCGACTCCAGGGCTTTGCGCGCCCCGCGCGAACCGGCACGATTGCCTCAGCCGACGGGGATGCCCCTGCCCGCGCCAGCGGCGGCTGCCTCGCTGGGGGATACTCAGCCGAATAAATCGGTTGCGCTGAATGCTCCCATCGAGATGACGCCCCCGGCGGGCGGCGCTGAAACTGACTCGCTGGCGCTGGCCGACACCCAACCCATGCGCCCGGTCTCGCGCATGGTCCCACCCCCTGTTCCGTCGGCGGCCATGCAGCGCGCACCGGAGGCCGAAGCCAGCGCCCGGAAGACCATCCAGCTGCCTGGCGCAATCGCCCGGATGGCCGCGGGCGGCGCTAGAGGGCCGGCCGCCCAGGGCAATTCGGAACCAGCTCAGGCCACCGAGCCGCCTGCGCCCAGGAAGGCCGCTTCCAGGAAGAACGGCAAGAGCGCCAAGAAGAAGGCTTCAAAGGAATAGAGCCGCTCATCGTGAGCATCGGTCCAATAAAGAAACGCCGCTGGCCAAATGCCAGCGGCGTTGTTTTTCATCTCACCCCTACCCCTCTCCTGAGGGAATGTCAGGAGAGGGAGGTGACGTCACTTCCATGACCAGAAACCGACCCACCCCGGGGCGATGAAGCGCGGCTCCAGGTTGCCCGAGGCCGCCACCACCCAGATGCCTGGGTCGCCGTTTCCATTGTAGGCCGAGAGCACGAGGTTCTGGCTGTCAGGGCTCCAGATAGTCGCCGATTGGTGATACTGATCGAAGAACGGCAGGACCTCGAGGAGGCGGTCCGTGGGGAGGAACGTCGCCACCGCATGCGCGCTGCCACTCTGCGCGTCCATCACGCTCAGGCTCCACACGGTGAAGGTCTCCGGCCGGTTGGCTGAAGACTGCCCAGGTTCAGGGGTCGGGGCGTCAATAACCTTCGGCGTGAAATAGGCAATGGACTTGCCGTCCGGCGCCCAGAAGAACGCGCTGGCCGTTTCGTCTTCCAACGCGAGCGGCTTCTGCCGCCCCGTCGGGTCCATGACGATGAGGCGCCCCTCAAAGCCTTGTTCGCCGACGTCGCCGGCAATGTAAGCAATGCGCTTGCCGTTTGGACTCCACACAAAGGCGATGATCCCCTCATATTCCGTGAGGGTCTGGCGGGCGTTGCCCGCCGCATCGGTCAGTAAGAGCGCCGGCGTGCCTTCCGACGTTTCCCCGGCGACGAGGAGTTGGTCTCCAGCCGGGGAATAGGCGGGAGTCTTGAACAAGGTGGGCTGGATATCCAGGCCCTGCTCCGTCACTGTCCCATCCAGGCGCAGGATCGAGAGCCGGGATTGACCATCGGCGGTAGCGCCTCCGGCGTGGATCAGCATCGAATGGCTGTCGGGGGCCCAGGTCCAGTAGTAAGGGGCGCCGACGTCGAGGGTTTCGGCATCGCCGCCGGAGGATGACACGACCTTCAGCGCCAGGTTGCTGCTCGGGGTGTTGGAGAGGAAACTCACCCGCCCGCTATCGGGCGACCAGTAGTAGTAGACGAGATAGTCTTCGCTGGCGTAGGCCTCGACGAGGCCCTTTCCATCTTTGCCTGCTACGAACAGGCTGGCCTTTCCCGGCGCCTCGCCCTGTTGGCCGCTGAAACCGGCAAAGGCGAGCAAGTTGCTGTCGGGCGACCAGACCGGGAAAGTGTAGAAGAGGTAATCGTTCTCAGAGTGCGCGTCAGTCGTCACCGGCGTGGGCTGGCTGCCGCCCTGGTCAATCGTGTAAATATTGCCGTCTGCCCCCAGATAAGCGATCAATCCCGACTTGCGCTCGAACGTCTTGAGCAGATCGCTCTGCGGCAGGCGCATGCCCTCCGGCAAACAGGCCGCCGTCAGCCAGGCCAGCGCCAACACAATTCCCAGAATTCGAAATCTGCCTGTCATGGTACCGCCGCCTTTCCCTTCCAGTGCTACACCGCCATTAACGCTAACACGAGCTATGTTATCGGAATTCTAGCACAGCCTGCCCGAATTTCATTAGGTATTTTGGCTAAGAGTTAGATGAGAAGCGGCGAGTCGTGAGGGGCGGACGAGCGACGGGTGGCAGGAGAGATATCCTGCCACCCGTCAGGATGGGGTAAACAGGCGGGTTTGCGTTCAGGCCGGCACAAGGGCTGGCCTAGGCTGGGCAGGCGCAGGCCGGGCGGGCACGTGGTCTGCCTTTATTGGACCGGCACACAGGCTTGCCCCTATGGTGCTCAAGCGGGGATAGGGCGGCAGCAGAGCACCAGTTGTTTGGCGGCGCTCACCTCGTCCAGGCGGCCCACCGGGGCGGCGTGCGGGGCGCCGGTCAGCAGTTCGGGCCGCGCGTGCGCTTCCTCCGCGATTTTGAGCAGAGCGTCGGCGAAGTGGTCGAGCGTTTCCCTGGTCTCCGTCTCGGTCGGCTCAATCATCAGCGCCTCGTGGACGATGAGAGGGAAATAATTGGTCGGGGGGTGGTAACCGTAATCCATCAGCCGTTTGGAGACGTCGAGCGCGTGCACGCCCGGCGCATCGGGCCACATCCCTTCGGCGACGAACTCGTGCATGCAGATACGGTCGTAGGGGATGTGGTAGGCTTGCGCGCTGCGGACCCGGGCGAGGACGTAGTTGGCGTTGATCACGGCGTCCTCGGAGTTGCCGCGCAGACCGCTCGCGCCGTGGACGCGGATGTAGGTGTACGCCCGGACGTGCATCCCGAAATTGCCGTTGAACGCCTTGAGTCGGCCGATGGATTTGGGCGGGGTGACGAACCCGTAAAGCGGCGGCTCGCGCCCGGCGCCGCTGTCAATAATGCCGACGACCGGGGCAGGGAGGAAGTCCATCAGTTTTGCCGAGACGCCCACCGGGCCTGAGCCGGGGCCGCCTCCCCCGTGCGGCGTGGAGAATGTCTTGTGCAGGTTGTAGTGCATCACGTCGAAGCCGAGGTCGCCGGGGCGCATGACGCCGATCATCGCGTTCATGTTCGCGCCGTCGCCGTACACCAGCCCGCCGCAGTCGTGAACGGCCTGGACGACGGCTTCGATGTGCTCCTCGAACAGGCCGAGCGTGTTGGGGTTGGTGATCATCAGGCCGACCACGGTCTCATCGCACACGGCTTTGAGGGCCTCGAGGTCCACGTTGCCCCGTGCGTCCGAGGGCAGTTCCACGACGTGCAGGCCGACCATGCTCGTGGTGGCGGGGTTGGTGCCATGCGCGGAGTTGGGGATAAGGATCTTGATGCGGTTCGCGTCGCCGCGCGCGCGGTGGTAGGCGCGCATCATCAGCACGCCCGTGAACTCGCCGTGCGCCCCCGCCGCCGGCTGCAAGCTCACGCCCGCGAAACCGCCGATCTCTTTAAGCCACTCTTGCAGTTGATACATGAGTGCGAGGTTGCCCTGCACGGTCTCCAGAGTCTGGAGGGGGTGCGTGTGCAGAAAGCCGGGCAGGCGGGCCGTGTCTTCGTTGAGCCGCGGGTTGTACTTCATGGTGCACGAACCCAGCGGGTACATATTCTGGTCAATGGAATAGTTCAGCTTGGACAGCCGGGTGAAGTGCCGCACCACGGTCAGCTGGTCCACCTCGGGCAAATCCAGGTCGCTGCGCACGAGGTCGTCGGGAAAGGCCGTCGTCGGAACGTCGGGGTCGGGCAGGGAAACGCCGCAGCGTCCCGGCGCGCCTAAATCGTAGATGAGGGGTTCGGTCATCGTCGCGTCTCCAATGCTAGATACGCCCTGCGGAATACGAAGCACGTTTCGCGTATGGCGTATTCCGTTCAGGCCGCTATTTCTCTCAGCGCCTCCACCAGCGTCTCTATCTCTTCGCGGCTGTTCATCTCGGTCACGCACACCAGCATGTGATCTTTCAGGTGAGGATAGTCCTGACCGAGGTCGTAGCCGCCGATGATGCCCCAGTCGTCGAGCAGGCGCCGGTTGATCTCGCTCACCGGTCTGGGGCACTGGACGGCGAACTCTTTGAAGAACGGTCGGGAGGCGTCCACGGAGAAGCCGGGGAGGGCGGCAATCTGCCGGGCGGCGTAGTGGCTCTTGTGCCAGCACAGTTCGGCCACTTTGCGCAGGCCCTGCCTGCCCAACGTGGAGAGATAAACGGTCGCCGCAATCGCCATGAGGCCCTGATTGGTGCAGATGTTGGAGGTGGCTTTCTCGCGCTTGATGTGCTGCTCGCGCGTCGCGAGGGTGAGCACATAACCGCGCTGGCCGTTCTTGTCGTAGGCCTCGCCCACCAGCCGCCCGGCCATCTTGCGGACGTACTCTTTGCGCGTGGCGAAGAAGCCCAGATACGGCCCGCCGAAGGAGAGCGGGAGGCCGAGCGACTGGCCTTCGCCCACGACGATGTCTGCGCCGTGCTGTCCCGGCGGCTTGAGCAGGCCCAGCGAAATCGGGTCCACGGCGACGCCCAGCAGCGCGCCGGCCGCGTGGACCTGCGCCGCCAGGCCGCTCAGGTCTTCGATCTGCCCAAAGAAGTTGGGGGACTGCACGATGAGGAGGGCCGTGTCTGCGTCCACCATCCGGGCGAGGGCGGCGGGGTCGTTGTCGGGCCGGTCGTCCCCGACGACGTTCAGCCCCGCGCCCTGGATGTAAGTACGCACGACGGCGCGGTACTGCGGATGAATGGCGGGCGAGAGGATGATCTTTTTGCGCCTTTCGCGGTAGTGGTGGTAGGCCATAATCACCGCCTCGGCCATCGAGGTCGCGCCGTCGTAGTGCGAAGCGTTGGCGGCTTCCATCCCCGTCAGCGCGCAGATCATGCTCTGGTATTCGAAGATGACTTGCAGCGTGCCCTGTGAGATCTCCGGCTGGTACGGCGTATATGCCGTGAGAAACTCGCCGCGCAGGATGATGTGGTTGACGACCGACGGGCTGAAATGGTTGTAGGCCCCGGCCCCGAGAAAAATCGGTTGCTGCTGGGCGTGCGCGTTGATGTCCGCCAGTTCCATCAACTCGCGCAGCGTTTCCATTTCCGAAAGCGGCCCGGGGAGATTCAGCTTGGGGAACCGCACCCGCTCGGGCACATCCGCGAACAACTCTTCGACGTTCTGGACGCCGATGACTTTGAGCATCTCCGCGCGGTCGTTGTCTGTGTGAGGGGAGTAACTCATAGAACAACTCCTCGTCACCCTGTCACCCGGTCACCGTGTCAAATGACGCAGTGAAGGGGTGACAAGGCGGCAGGGTGAGGGTTATTGCTGGCGCGCCTCGCAATATTTCTGGTACGCCGCCGTGTCCATCAGAAGGTTCAGTTCTTTCGGATCGTCCAGGGTGAACTTGATCATCCAGCCTTTGCCGTAAGGATCGCTGTTCACCACCTCCGGGGAGTTTTTCAGGTCCTCGTTCACGGCGGTGATGGCGCCGCTGGCAGGCATGTTCACGTCCGAGGCTGCCTTGACGGACTCGACCGAACCCCAGGCCTCGCCCTGCTTGAAGGCGCTGCCCACCCCCGGCAGCTCCACGTACACGATGTCGGAGAGCTGCTCCTGGGCGTAATCGGTGATGCCCGCGGTGGCCGTAGCGCCCCCTTCGGCGCGCACCCACTCGTCGCTCTTGGTGTATTTCAAATCGGCGGGGAAATTCATGCTGGCCTCCTGATGATGGGTTTAGGGATGCACAGATTTCACGAACAGGCACGGCTGGCGCAGGTTTTCCGGACTGTCAGGCAAGGCGTCCAAGCGGTGCGCCAGCCATGCGCCTGGAAACAAAAAAGGACGCACGTTTTAGCGACGATGCGTCCTCTGTTCTGAACCTGAGAGATTCACCGGGGCGACGGCCCGCGGCTTGCCCCTTCGGTGCGGCGCCCGTTTTGCGGGCAGTTCCGACTTTTCAGAGGGGGGCGGGCGCGGGGTCCTTTTACCTGAGAGATTCGCCGCGCCGGCTGCTGACCCGTGCGGCTTGCCCCTTCGGTGTCCTGTCCGGTTGGCCCGGCAGGCGCTCTTCCCCGAACCCGGATGATGCGATTGAGTCAAGGTGATTTTAGGGCGCGAGAGGGGGAAAGTCAAGTGCAACTTGTCATCCGTTTTGACATTCGCCCTGCGCTCAATGGTCATGGATACACCCTCGGCACCCGCGCCATGATCCCGCTCGCCACGTCGTAGTTGATCGTCCCCCAGCGCCGGGCAACTTCGTCCGTGCTCATCGTTTCCCGACCCTGCTGGCCGATCAACACGACTTCGTCGCCTGACTGCACGCCGGGGATATGGCTGACGCCGGCGATCATCTGATCCATACACACGCGCCCGCGCACCGGGGCGCGCCGACCCCGGATGAGCACCTCGTTCACGTTCTTGGGCACGCGTCGGTAGCCGTCGGCGTAACCCACCGGGATGACGGCGATGGTTTCGGTTGTGACGGTGACGTACTCGCTCCCGTAGCTGACGCCATGCCCCGGCGGGAGTGTCTTGACCTGCGCCACGGCCGCCTTCCAACTGAGCGCGGGGATAAACTCGGGCGGGCAGGGGACTTCGTCCGAAGGCGCGAGGCCGTAGAGCGCGATGCCCATCCGCACCAGGTCGTACCGGGCGGGGAGCAGGGCGAACGCGGCGGCAGAGTTGGCCGCGTGGACGAGCGGGGGGCGCAACCCCTGCGCCGTGAGGGCGTCCAGCACACGCTCAAATTTGGTTAATTGTTCTGCGGCAGAAACGCGAGGCGGCGCGCTATCTGCATTCGCAAAGTGAGTGAAGACACCTTCCATGTCTATGCCGTCGAGCGCGCTCACGGCTTTCACGAACTCAGGCGCAGCCTCGGGCAATACGCCTAATCGCCCCATGCCGGTGTCTACTTTGACGTGTATGCGGGCGCGGCGGTTGAGAGCGCGCGCCGCCGCGGCGCAGGCCTGAGCGGTTTCGAAGTCGAAAACGGCCAGGCTGAGGTCAGCGCCGAAGGCTCTGGCGGCCCACGCGGGCGGGGTGTAACCCAGCACCAGGATCGGGAGTGTGATCCCGCTTTCGCGCAGCGCCAATCCCTCGGGGGCACGCGCCACACCCAGCCAGTCTGCCCCGGCCGCGGCCGCGGCTTTAGCCACTTCGACGGCGCCGTGCCCGTAGGCGTTGGCTTTCACGACTGCCATCACGCGCGTGCGGGCAATGGCTTGCATGCGCCGCAGGTTGTTTTGAACGGCAGCCAGGTTAATCTCGACCCAGGTAAGATTCGTCATGGGATTTCTGGTGGCTGATTGTGGAGTGTGATTATCAATCAAAAATCAGCAATCAACAATCTGCAATCGAAGTATAATCCCACCCCGGTCATGACTCCTCAGATTCTCCTCATCTTGGCGCTCGTCGCCGTCGCGGGCTACCTGCTCATCTCGGAGAAACTCCGTCCGGATTTGATCGCTTTGTTGCTGCTCGTCGTCCTCGGCCTGACCGGGCTGGTGAGTCCCAGGGAATTATTCTCCGGCTTTAGCCGTTCAGCGGTGATCACTATTCTCGCACTCTTCATCATCACCGATGGGTTAGAGCGCACCGGAGTCACGCGATTCCTCGGGCATCACCTCGGTCGTGTGGCTGGCGAGAACGAAGCCCGCGCGGTGTTGGTCGTCATGGTCGCTACGGCGCTGCTCTCGCTGGTGATGAACACGATTGCGGCGGCGGCGGTGCTCCTACCGGCCGTCATCGGCATCACACGGCAGACCCAACTGCGCCCTTCGAAGCTCCTCATGCCGCTTGCCTTCGCCTCGTTGCTCGGCGGCATGGCGACATTGTTCACCACGGCCAACATTCTGGTGAGCGCCGCACTCGTAGATCAGGGGCTTAAGCCCTATGGAGTCTTCGACTTCATCCCGGTCGGCCTGCCGATGGCGGTCGCCGGAATTATTTTCATGGCGCTGGCGGGGCGGCGCATGTTGCCCAACCGCGGCCTTGGCGGGCAGGATGGCGCGTCACGCCTGACAGGCGACCTCTCAGCCGTGTATGGCCTGAAGGAAACAGTATCGGCAGCCTACGTCAAACCTGGCTCCTCTATGGCCGGGTTGAGCCTGGCGGAGGGCGGCTGGGGTGAGCACCTGAGCCTGAACATCGTCGGCATATCGCGCGGCGGCGTGGTGCATCTTGCGCCGCCGAAAGACGAAGAAGTGCTCGAGGGCGATGTCGTCTTGTTCACCGGCTACACCGATCAGGAAGAGTTGTCCCGCTATGGGCTGGTCTTCACCCAGGACCCGGCGTGGCAGGGGCAGTTCGCCTCCGATCAGGTGAGCCTGGTGGAGGTGGCGCTGGCCCCACGGTCCTCGCTCGCCGGGAAAACCCTGCGCGAGATTGACTTCCGCGACAAGTACGAGCTGACCCTGTTAGCCATCTGGCGCGAGGGCTACACCATCCGCGACGGGCTGGCCGATATTCCCCTGCACTTTGGCGATGCGCTGCTGATGCAGGGCCGCCGCTCCAAGACGAAGCTGCTGCGCTCCGACCCGGCCTTCCTCGTGCTGGAGGAAGACACACGCGGGCTCGAGTCCCCGCGCAGAGCGGCGCTGGCCGTGGGACTGACCCTGGCGGCGGTGACGCTGCCGGCGCTCAACTGGCTGCCCATTGCCGAGGCGGCCTTTGCGGCGGCGGCGTTGATGATCCTGTTCAACTGCCTCAGCATGGACGAGGCCTATGCCTCGATTGAATGGAAAGCGATCTTCCTCATCGCGGGGATGCTCCCCCTCGGCCTGGCCATGACGGACACCGGGACGGCGGCGTTGATCGGCAACGGGATGGTGCAACTGCTCGGCCGGCTGGGGCCGCTGGCGGTGGCGGGCGGCGTCTTTCTTTTGACGATGCTGCTGACCCAGGTGATGGGCGGGCAGGTGACGGCGGTGGTGCTCGCGCCGATTGCGATTGCCGCCGCCCAACGCGTGGGCGCTGACCCGCGCGGGATCGCGATGGCCGTGGCGATGGGGTGCTCGACCGCTTTTCTCAGCCCGCTCGGCCATGCGACGAATATGCTGGTGATGGGCCCTGGCGGGTACACTTTCAAAGACTACTCGCGGGTCGGCCTGCCGATGACCGCGCTGATGTTCGGGGTGATGCTCGTGAGCCTGGCCGTGTTCTGGAACATCCGGTGAGGGGCTGCAGAGGGATGCGGCAGATGACCCGATCAACTGAAACTGCTCGCACGCGAAATGCCGTTGCCGAGAACCGCGCCGAATATCTGGCGCGCGGAAAGCAAATCCCCCTGTTCCCGCCGCCAGCTGGCGGCAACGGCAATGGCCTGACGGCTTTCCGTGATCCGGCCTTCGGCGACAATAAGAGCTTGCCCATTCATCGCTGGGTTCCGTGGATCGCGGGCTATTCGGCTCCTTTTGTGGATGACGTCATCTCCGCTTACCTGCCTCACCGCCGGGGCGCGCTGGTGCTCGACCCATTTTGCGGCGTGGGCACAACCCTCCTGCAAGCCGTCCTGCGCGGATATGATACGGTGGGCTTCGAGATCAATCCATACCCTGCACTCGCCGCGCGCGCCAAGCTCAGCGCCTCCTTGATTAGTCTGACCGAACTCGACGCGGCTCTGGCTGGAATGCAGAGAGCCTCAGCCAGATGGAAAAATGCTGCACCGCCGGCCGGTATCACGCCTCCCCCGCTCAAATCGCGCATCCCGTTCTTCAGCCCCAACGTGGAAAGGCAAGTGCTCCACGCATTGGCTTTCATCAGCAACCTTGAGTCCGAACTGATCGCCAGTCTTTTTCGAGCAGCTTTCGGTGCGGTGATGGTGAGCTTCTCCAATTACTCCTATGAACCCAGCCTCGGTTCGCGTCCGGCAGCCGGGAAGCCGTTGATCCATGACGCTGATGTGGGCCATGTGTTATTGACCAGGCTCCACCAGATGCGGGCCGATATTGCCTGGGTTCAGGAAGAGATGCAGGGGAAGCGCCTCGGCGCAGGCCGCGTCGTCAACGCTGATTTCTTCAGCGCGCATAAGGACTTGGAGACTGGCTCGGTGGATCTGATGGTGACTTCACCGCCGTACATGAACAACTATCACTACGTCCGCAACACGCGCCCACAGTTATACTGGCTGAATTTCATTTCATCGCCCGGCGAGCAGAAGCATTTGGAGACGAAAAATTTTGGACAGTACTGGCAGACAGTGCGAGATGCCGAGCCTCTGGCTTTGGCATTCGAGCACCGTGGGCTGGAAAAGATTCTGAAACAACTGCGCCAGGCCCGTGCGGAGAAAGGCGCTTATGGCGGGCCGGGCTGGGCCAATTACGCGGCGGCCTATTTCAACGACTGCTTCCATTTCATGTCTGCGCTCAAGCGTGTGTTGGCGCGCGGTGGTGTGGGAGTTGTGGTCATTGGCAACTCCATTATTCAAGGCATGAACATCGAGACTGAGAACATCCTCGGCGAAATCGGCGCAATGCGGGGTTTGATTTTAGAGGGTATACATTGCATCCGTGAAAAGCGCGTAGGGGCAAGCATCACGCAGTCATCTGTGCGGCAGGGGAAGCGCAGTCAGGCAGTGCTTTCCGAGTTTGCGGTGATCGTGCATCAGCGTTGAATTTTGCATAGAGCTTGAGGGAGAACTTCATGTCTAATCGGAAGCAGAAAGCGGTTGCTAAAAAACCGGGCTACACCCGGCGCAACGCCAATCGCCACAACAAGAGTTCCCTACTTCGTGAAAAGAAAGAGGCCCTGGTGACTACGGCTTCTGTGGGAAGCCCGACTTATCCTAAGCCGAAGAAAACCCGGCCATCGCCCATCAGCGGATTGAAAAAGAAGAAACTGATTGCGTTTGGGTGGTATGGTGGGAAGTTTTCTCACCTGGACTGGCTCTTGCCTTTGCTGCCTCCTTGCCATCACTATTGTGAGCCTTTCGCAGGCTCCGGCGCCATCCTGCTCAATCGCCCTCCTTCACCGGTTGAAACCTATAACGATTTAGACGGCGAAGTCGCCAACTTCTTTCGCGTTTTGCGGGACGACAAGGAAAGACTGGTTGAAGCCATTGGCCTGACGCCCTTTTCAAGGGAGGAGTTCAGCTTTGCTTGTATTCTCGATCCTGACCTGCCGCCTTTGGAACGGGCGCGGCGTTTCTTTGTGCGGGCTCGGCAAGTGCGAACTGGCCTGGCGCAGACCGCCAGTGTGGGGCGTTGGGCGAACTGCAAAAACACGAGCCGGGCCGGGATGAGCGGCGTGGTAAGCCGGTGGCTTGGCAGCGTTGAAGACCTGCCGGACATTGCGGAAAGATTGCTGAGAGTCCAGATTGAAAACCGGCCCGCCATCGAGGTCATCCGCCTGTACGACTCACCGGAAACGCTTTTTTACTGTGACCCACCTTACGTCCACCTGACGCGAGGCGATCACAGCGCCTATGGCTATGAGATGAGTGACGATGAACACCGGGAACTTGCTCAGGTCCTGAACTCGGTGCGAGGCCGCGTGGCTGTTTCCAATTATCAATGTGAGTTGATGGACGAGCTTTATCCTGCACCAAGATGGATTAGGACCGTAGCGCCTGAAAAGACGATTCACTCTACCAAGGGCAAACGCGCTGAGGCGTTGTGGACGAACTACAATCCCTCAACAATTAGAGGCGCACTGCGATTGTTCGAGAGAAAAGAATGAGCAACCCGTCCCAAATACTTGAACGGACATTGACGCGGGCGAGTGCTAATCTTGCCAAGCCTCTCGTGAAAGATCAGGGAATACTCGATCGCGTGGAGTACGTTTGCCGCTGTCTCCGTAATCGTGCAGGGGCGCGACTATTGATGTCTTGTCTGCTGGAGATCGCCATTTTAGACTGCACTGGTTTCCTGAGGCATTTTCTGCATCTGTTCCATCGGTCACGGATTGACTATTTAGATGCTTATCAGGCACTATAGCGCTGTTAGTCAACCGCTCAAAGAAGCTTTTCTGGCTCTCCGACAGGCGGCAGAGGCGGACGAGTGACTTATGTTTGAATTCGACATCATTTCCCAAGACTCCGCCACCCGCGCCCGCGCGGGTGTTTTTCATACGCCTCACGGCGACCTGCTCACGCCGGTCTTCGCGCCCGTCGGGACGGCGGCAACCGTCAAGGCGCTCACGCCCGCGCAGCTCAAGGAACTCGGCGCGACGCTCGTCCTCAGCAACACCTACCACCTCTACCTGCGCCCCGGCGACGAGCTCATCCGCGACCTGGGCGGCCTGCACCGGTTCATGCAGTGGGACGGCCCGCTGCTCACCGACTCGGGCGGCTTCCAGGTGTTCTCCCTCTCG
>DATDRS010000475.1:0-14263 GCA_035291605.1 Anaerolineales bacterium
CCTCTCTCCCCCTCTCCCGAACAAAGTTCGGGAGAGGGGACGGGGGGGTGTGGGCTACTCCGCAATTGCTTCATTCAACCTCAACAATATCTCCCCCAGCGCCCCGCCGAAATCGGCATCCACGCGCCGCCACGTCGCGCCCTGCTGCGAGAACTCCAACAGTTCAAAGTCGTCGCGCTCAATCGCCAGGTTCGCAATCAGGTGACGCACCGATTTCCCTGGGAACCATTTCGGGCCTCAGAATTGGCAAGTATTCCGGGTGCGATTCTGCCGATTTTGCCAGGATTCCGGCCAGAATCGTGGTGCGGCTCGGACAGAATACTTGCCAGCCCAGATTGCCTGCGGGAAATCCGTGTGACGGCGGATCAGCCCCAGCCACTTGTCCTGCTCTGGCGTCAATGGACGGTCCCCAAACACCTTTTTCAGCGCAAGTTCCACACGCTGTTCCGCCGACATCAAGGGATCCGTTCCGCCGGCGGCGTAATGGACGATCGAGATGATGTCGGCCAGCGCGTGGTGGTAGGCGCGGCGCAGGTTGTCCTCGGTGAACTTCTCCGGCTGCGCGCCCAGTTTGCTCCGCAGTTCCTTCAACGCTTCGGTGTTCCACTCACGGGGGCGGTCGAGCAAAATGCGGATGGCCTCCACCTGCGCCGGGTTCTCGCGCACGAACCGGCTGAAGGCGGCGATGTAATCGTCCGGTTTCAGGGTTCGTCCGTCACTCGTATGGAACAGGAAACCCGAAGTCACCGTGTCCACCGCTTCCAGCGCCTCGATGAAGACCGGCTTCGGGCGGGGGTAATTTTCCAGGAACGCGAGAAAACTCGAATCGCGCAGCACGCGCATCGTCCCGGCCCAATCCTCGTCGAGCCGCTTCGCCAGGTGTCGGGCAAACGCGCCGATGTCGCCGTCGGGGAGGAAGGCTTTCATCTGCTCGCGGCCCTCGGCGGAGATGTTCTTCGCCACGCGCTGGAGGCGCTTGACCAGCACCCGCACGTTGTAATCGCGATCGCGGTTGTCGTAGATGTCATCCACGATCTCGCGGTTGGGGCGGGTTGGCCTGGCGGGCGGGTCGGCGGTGAACTCGCTCGCGCGGCGGAAATACTCCAGCACGCCCACCGCGTCGAAGACGGTGAAATGGGTCTTGTGGATCGGGTCGCAGCGGCGCGTCCCGCGCCCCAGCATCTGCTCGAACAGGATGCGCGACTTGACCGGGCGCAGGAAGACGATGTTCTCCAGCGCCGGGATGTCCACGCCTGTCGAGAGCAAATCCACGGTCACCACGATCCCCGGCGCCGGGCGATTGCGGAAGCGGCGAATTTTCTCGAGCGGGCGATCCACGTTCGGCGCGCCGGTGATCTTCTGGACGAAATCGTCGCCGCGCCCGAACTCTTCGCGCAGAAACCGGACGAGCTGCTCCGCGTGGGAGCGGTGCGGCAGGTCGTTCTCGGCGAAGACCAGCGTTTTGGGGAAGCGGCCCCGGTCCGCTTCCTGTTCCCGCAGATACTGCGCCAGCTCCTGCACGATCTTTCGGTCGCGGTCAGGCGCGGTCCAATCCCGCGTCAACGTCTCCGGCGGCAGCGCGCGCTCGTCTTCCATGAACTCGAAGCGCAGCTGCCCGGTCCGCGTGTCGCGCAAACCGACTTCCTCGCCCTGGCGCAGAAAATGGCCGTGCAGGGTGATGTCGGACTGAATGAGGACGGGATCGTAATCCACGAGATAGCCGTCCGCGACCGCGCGCTGCACGCCATATTCGTAGGTGGGGCGGCCAAAGTAAGCCGTGGTGTGCGCAGCGGGCGTCGCCGTCAGCCCGACCCTGATCCCGTCGAAATGTTCCAGCACCTCGCGCCATTTGCTCTCTTCGGAGGCCGTGTAGCCGCGATGGCACTCGTCGGCGATGACGAGGTCAAAGGCATGGACGGGGATGTCCAGGAGGTCGGCGTCGGACTCGTCGTCCCGGTCTCCCCATTCCAGGCCTTCCGGTTTGCCAAACAGATTGATGCGCATCCGCTGGATAGTGCACACGTAGACGAAGGCGTGCCGGGCGCTGGGGCGGGTCAGGTATTCTTCCGGCAGCACCTTCGGGTCAAAACGCACGCCTGAAGGGGTGTCGTCGTCTTCCAAATCTTCGCGTCGGAACCGCTGGCTGTACACTTCGTACACCCGGTCGAACTTCAGCCCCGGCTCCGGCTCGTAGGCGGCCAGCGCGCCCACTGCCTGGGCGGCCAGCGCCCGCCGGTCTACCAGAAACAGCACCCGCTTCGCATACCCGGACTTCAGCAGCCGATAAATTGATGCGATGGCCATGCGTGTCTTACCTGTGCCGGTGGCCATTGCGATCAGCATCTGGCGTGTGCCGTTGCGGAGGGCATTCTCAATCGCGCCAATCGCTTCCTGTTGATAGTAGCGGTCAGGGTCGGCGATAAGGTGAGTGCGCAGCCACAGGTCGGCGGCGCCCAGGTCGCGGGCCAGAAACTCGCGCAGCGCATCCGGCGTGTGGAAGCGCGTGATTTGCCGCGTCTGCGTGAGCGTGTCGCGCAGGTCGCAGGTATAAATCAGCGCGCCGTTGGTGGCGTAGACGAAGGGGAGGCGGTACGCGCCGAAGTGGAAGGGGCTGTCGGCCAGGGTGCGAGCGTACCGCTTGGCTTGCTCGACCACGTTCTGCGGGCCGACTTCGAGCTTCTTGGCCTCAATATCGGCGACGGGCCGGCCGTCAAGATACAGCAAATAATCGCCCGGCCCGCTGTCCGTGGGAAACTCTTCGACGGCGTCGGCCGACGTGCGATCCCCGGCCTGCCAGCGCGCGTAAGGCGCTACACGCCAACCGGCAGCCGTCAGCGCAGCATCAATCAATTTCTTGCGTGTTGTGCGTTCGTCCATTGGCCGCACGACTACACACTTCTGGGGTGCACGTCCTATGATGGGGAGGCTTGTGAATTGTCAATACCGTTTGTTTCGTCTGGATGGTCCACGTGCCCACCGGGGCAGAGCAGGTTATCGGCGCTTTCCAAGGCCACGGGGATATTGACGGTGGCTTCGTCGTTCAGAAAGGCATCTACCCATGCCGTTTGATCTTCTTGATCACGCGCTGCGCGCTCCATCGCGTCGGCCTGGTCGGGATTGTCGTGGAAAAGGAGGCTGAGGTAAGCGGCCTGGCCCTGGCCCATCGGGACAGCCAGCACCAGGAAACGCCCGACCACTTTTTCCAGGTCGGCCGGCCCAAGCGGCGTCTGGCCCGGCGCGGCGATCAACGGCAAGATATGCTCGTCGTCGAAAATCAAGGCCAGGCGGCCATCCGGCAGGATCAACTTGTCCGCCACGCGCTGCTTGCGCAAGTGGCCGAGGAGCATCGCGAGCGCATCGGCTTCCCGGAGGGTCAGCCGGCCGGCCCGCCGGCCGAAATCCTGGTCCGGGCAGAGGATCATCACGCCGGTGTACCAATCGGTCGCCAGGGAGGCGAAGCGCGGATCGGCGCTGAGCTTTCGGTAGCGGCGCTGCGCCTGGCGCGGCGTGTCGGCCGCGCGCCAGTCGTCGCCGGCCTGCGGGTCGGTGTGAAAAAGCAGGCGCAAATGCCGGTTCGCGGCCTCGTCGTGCTCGACTTTGACGCCGATCAGGCGCTTGCCCACCACCGCGTCGAGTTCGGCCGGCGTCGTCTGACCACCGCCGGGCGGCGTCACGGGCATGGCGTGGCCGTCGTCGAAGACGAGGAAAGCGGAATTCCCGAATCGCCGGCGCTCGCTGAGGCGCTTTCCCAGCAGGTGGGCTTCCACGAGCTGGATCATCTCGTCGTCGCTGAGGGTGGCGGCCACTTCCACCTGATCCACCGCGTGCGCTTCGCGCAGCTCGCGCAGCATCCGGCGGAGGTAGGCCCGCGCGCCGTACTCGTTGATCTTGTCGCACGCCGCCTCGATCCAGGCCTCTTCGTCCATGTCCTCCGCCCACTTGCCAAAGCCGGCGTAGATGGGATTGAAGGGCGCGTCGTCCGGGTCGTCGTCCGCGTCGAACTCGGCCTCGAACTCGTCGTCGCCCTCGTCGTCAAACTCGTCCTCCCATTCGTCGTCGTAGTCATCGTCACGCATCGGTCGTTCTCCTCTCCCCCCGCCTGGTGAAAGACTCATCTCTTCTTTCGCCGGCGGCGCTTTTGTTCTTCCTTGTGCGCCGCCTTCTCCGCCCTGACCTGCGCTTTGGCGCGGGCTCCCGCCTCCACCTGCTCATTCCAGCGCCGGATGTGATCGGGCACTGGACGTTCGGGTTCCACCGCAGGCGGCCGGAAGGCCGGCGGGAGCAGGGCGTCCCATAGGGTCGGTTGGCGAGGCCGCTCGCGCGTCGCCTTCAGGCCCAACGCAATTTGCGCGTCTTCCCAGTCACCCATCACCATCTCGTCCACCCGCCCGGCGGCAAACGCCTGCTCGATAACCGGGGCCGCCTCGACGGTTTTTAGATCAATCAGGTCGCTGACGATGGCGCCGTTGAGCGCGGGGTCATTGTCCGCGAACTGTTCCAGCGTGCGGGTGAGAGCCGCCGCGCACTCCGCGCGGGCCTCGGGGCGGCGCTGGCCGATCTCTTTCAGTCCGGAGGCGGCGGCCACACGCGCCCACAGGCCTCGCCTATTGTCTGTCAGGTACGCCGCGAGCGCGGGGATGGCTGCCGGGCCGATCATCCCGAAGACGCGAGGCAATTCCTCACCGGCCCAATCGTCGTCGTGTTCGTCTACGTGACGCAGTTGGCTTAATAGCGGTTCAACGGCGGCTTCAGCGCGCAACTGGCCCAGCGCGACCCAGGCATGGATGGGCGCCCATAGGGCCGGGTCATCGTCCGCCGCTTCCCAGCGAAGTTTTTCGTCGGTCGCGAGGCGGATCAGGTCGGGGATGTGTTCCGGGCCGAGGCCGAGGGCGAGATAATCGCGCCCGCCGCTAACGTCCGGCATGTCGAGGGTGAGCAGTTGGTCAACGGGAGGGGGATAGGGAGGATTCATCTCATGACCTGAATATTCTTCCATCGTCCAGGGTTCCTTCAATACTCCGAATCCGCTCAGGTCGTTTCAGAAGGGGCAGAGTGTCAAAAAAGAGCCTTTTATCGTTGTCGTCCTGCGGAGTGAGAAGAAGATATATTCGTGCATTCGGGCGTTGAACACACCGAAAAGCCATTGAAAGGGCGCGGTCCTGGTCGTAAAATAGTTGACCCCCTACCCTGATATTCGGCGCGGCCTTGAGACAGGCCGGGCCGCGCGCACTCTCTCCGCCAGATGCGCGATGAGCCGCAGCTGCTCGTCCGGCGTGAGCGCGTCGGCCTTCTGTATCAACTCGTTCAAAACGTTGGCTGTCATCGTCGCCTCTCCTTTCTGGAACGTTTGCCGACCCCTATCATAACCCCAATTGGCGCAAATAGTGCGGCTTTCAACTCTCAGCCGGCAATGGCGGAACATCCAACTCGCCCAACCATTCCACTTGATAGCCAGCCCGCGATAGCGCGCGAGCCAGTTTGGCGTCGGCGGTCACCCGCGGGGCTTTCACCCGCTGGCTGAGAGCCGCGTAGCACGCATCGTAGGCCGTGATATTCTGCGCGGCGGCGATGTCGAACGCGCCAATCATCAATTCGGCCGTGCTCACCCGCCGGAGCGCCAGCGAGCCGAGGTTTTTCAAGTCGCCGCGCGCCTGCGCCGCCGGATAACCGGCCCAGCGCAATTGCTTCCACAGCACATTGGTGCATTCGACATAGAACAAATCGGGGACGTAAAACTGCGCGGGCGGGTCTGCCGCGAGGTGGGCGAATAGCCCGTAGGCCCGGTCGGAGAGTTCCCCGGCTATGATCAGACTCACGCCCACGCTCGCATCCACCACATAGCGCAGAGGCGAGCCAGTCATCGGCGGCGGTCCTCGCGCAGCATTTCGACGACGCTGGGCGCGCCGCGCGGCGGGGCGTAGCGGCGTCGGCGCATAGTCTGCAACAGGCGGCGCTGCTGCTTGCGCGCTTCTTCTTCTTCCACAGCCTTATAGAGCAGGGTGACGACCTGCGCGCTCATGGAGCGGTTTTGGGACTGCGCGAGTTTTTGCAGGCGCAGGTACAGGTCGTCAGGCACACTACGGACATGCAGGGTGGGCATCGGGGCAGCTCCTTTCGCGCCCAGTGTAGCACGAGTGGTTGCACAATGCAACCACACTCACCGCCCCAGCCGCTTCACGCGGCGCCGTCAGTCGCCTCATCTTCTCAGCTCCTTGCTGGCGAGAAAATATGGCCCCGGCAGGCTGCGATCCACCTGACTGGGTAGACACCCGCGGGGATCAAGCTGGAACATGCCGAACATTTCGCGGATGAGTTTAGCCTTGGCCGAGGCCTCGTAACCTTGAAGTCGAGTAAAACGGGTTGAACAGTCTAGCAACTCGATAAAGCCAGGCCGTGGGGGAGCAGAGGACGAATGGCCGGGGCAGCGTTTCCACAGGAAGGAGCGTCGCGCCAGTTGGGATGAGGGAGACGCTTCAATCATCACCACCTGCGGCGAATAAGATATTTGTCATGGTATTTGTCAGGTCGTTGAGGTGACATTCGACATCACATTTGAGAGCCTTATTGCATATTGCATCGTGGCAACGCTGTAATACTATCAGTAGGGCGCATCCCGGCCAGTGCAGTGGGCTAGAGCAATGAACCTCCTAGGCCGAACCGATGAACGTCTACGGCAACAGCCGGCCGCGGAGATCGAGCGCCGAACTCGAGAGGCTGCTGCCTTTCATAGAGGATCGCCGCCGTGCATGTGCTCTTCGGTTTGCGGCAGCGCTTCAACCGCCTGCCCATCTTCAACCGCCTCTTGGTCGGGAATTCGGTCGTCATTGTGGCGGGCGCAGTCGGGGGGACGTTGCTCACCCATTACCTGACCGAATTGCGCTTTGAAGCGGATTTCTGGCTGATCGGCCTCTTTTCCGCCCTCGGTGTTTCCCTCAGCTTGCTGGTCAACTCCTGGATCGTCAGAACCGCGCTGCGCCCGTTGCATGAACTGCGTGAAGCGGTAGACCGCGTGCAGGTCCGACGGCCGGGAGTTCAGATCGCCCTGACGAAGGATTCCGACCCCGACATCGGCCGGTTAGCCGCCGCGATCAGCTCGATGCTGGACCGCCTAGAAGAACGCAGCGTGCAGTTGCGCGCCTTCTCAGAACGCGCCATCAGCGCCCAAGAAGAGGAACGCAAACGTATTGCGCGCGGCCTGCACGACGGCATTGGCCAAGACATCTCTACGCTCATCTTCAACCTGGAGCGGATGGAGAACGCCGCGCCCGCCGAGGCGCCTGAGTTGAAGCAGCAAATGGCTGCCGCGCGCCAGATGGCGACCCAGACGCTGGAGGAGCTGCGTGAAGTCGTCTATGGTCTGCGCCCGACCATGCTCGATGACTTGGGGTTGGGGCCGGCCATTCGCTGGTATGCTCGATCTACCCTGGAGGGAGCGGGGATTCGAGTCAAGTTCGATGGTTTCGACGAAACGATGCGGCTGGCGCCCGATTTAGAAACCACCCTGTTCCGCATCGCCCAGGAGGCCATCAACAACATCCTCCATCACGCCGATGCCAAATCAGTCGTCGTCCGCCTGGGCCGGGAGGACCATCACGCCTGCCTGCATGTGGAGGACAACGGCTGCGGCTTCGATATCGCCCAGATCACAGGGCAGGCGTTGCGGCTGCGGCGGTTCGGATTATTGGGGATTCAGGAGCGGGCGGAGCTGGTCGGCGGCGAAGTCATCCTCGATTCTTCGCCTCGCCAGGGAACCAGTCTGCGCGTGCGAGTGCCATTACTCGACATAGAGTAGCCCATCGCCTTCCGGGAACGACGAGGTAGAGTGATCTGTGGAGAAGGCCGCGAATGCCGTCACTTATGGAGCACTGAGGCATAGCCCCTGGAAGGTGTTGGCGGGAGGCCGCGATGGAGAAAATTCGAATACTGCTGGCCGACGACCATACCGTCTTGCGCGAGGGCATTCGCGCGCTGCTCAACGAGCAACCCGACATGGTCGTGGTGGGCGAAGCGGAAAACGGCCGGTGGGCGATACACCTGGCGCACGAACTCCACCCCCACGTGGTGCTGATGGACATTGCCATGCCCCTGCTCAACGGCCTGGAGGCCACCCGCCAGATCAAGCGCGACCACCCTGAGATTAGGATTCTGGTGCTGACCATGCACGACAATGAGGAATACGTCCGGCAGGAGTTAGCGGCCGGCGCGTCGGGTTATGTGCTTAAGCGGGCGGCCGCCAGCGAACTGGTGAGCGCCATCCGCGCCGTGCATCACGACGAGGCGGTCCTTTCACCCGCCGTCACCCGCGTGCTCATCGAAGATTACCTGCGCCAGGACGGTGCACATCACCAGCCGGTCTCCGATGACCTGACCCCGCGCGAGCGCGAGGTGCTGCAACTCATTGCGGAAGGCTACACGAGTAAGAAAATCGCCGAGATCCTGGGTTTATCCGTCAAGACCGTGCAGGCCCATCGCACCAGCCTGATGCAAAAACTCAACGTGCACGATCGAGGCGATCTGATCAAGTACGCGATTCAGAAGAAGATCATCGAGGTCTGAGGCCGTCCTCGGGCTGACCGGCCTGTGTGTAAAGGAGGCGCAACATGCCTGATCTGATTGAACCACTGGTGGAGCTCATTCGCCGCACGTCCACCGATTTGCCGCCCGATGTGGAGCAGGCCCTCACGGCGGCGTGTGAACGGGAGGCCGCCGGATCCGCCGCGCGCGGGGCGTTAGAAGCGATTCTACAGAACGTCGAACTGTCACGGCGCAACTCGACGCCCATCTGCCAGGACACGGGCACGCCGATCTTTTACGTCCGGCATCCGGCCGGCTGGAGCACTCGCCGCCTGCGGGAGCAGATTCGGGCCGCGGTCGCCGAGGCCACCCAACGCTCGTATCTGCGGCCCAACGCGGTGGATGCGCTCACCGAAAAGAACAGCGGGAACAACCTGGGCGAAGCTTTCCCGACGATTCACTTTGAGGAGATTGAGGGGGATGAGTTGATCGTGGACCTGATGTTGAAGGGCGGTGGGTGTGAGAATGTCGGAGCGCAATATGCGTTGCCCAACAGCACGCTAGGCGCGGGGCGCGACCTGGGCGGCGTGCGCAAGGTGGCGCTGGACGCGGTGCATAAGGCCCAGGGGCAGGGCTGCGCGCCGGGCATTCTGGGCGTGGCCATTGGCGGCGACCGGGGCGCGGCGTACTACGCCTCCAAAGAGACGCTCTTCCGCAAGCTGGAAGATACCCATCCCGACCCGCAGCTTGCGGCGCTGGAAACCCGGCTGACCGAGGAGGCCAATCAACTCGGCATTGGCCCGATGGGCTTTGGCGGGCAGACGACCGTGTTGGGGGTGAAGATGGCGAGTATGCACCGCCTCCCGGCCAGTTTCTTCGTCACCGTCTCGTATATGTGTTGGGCGCATCGCCGCCGCCGCATGGTGGTGCGGGATGACGCGGTGATCTACGACTAGAGGCAGGCTCCCATGCGCAATCTCTCTCTTCCCCTGAGTGATGAGGCCATTCGCGAACTCCAGGTGGGCGATCCCGTCGCGCTGTCCGGGGTGATGGTGACAGGGCGGGATGCCGTCCATAAGTGGATGGTCGAAACCTTTATCAAGAAGACTCGCCCGCCGCAGGGCGATGACCTCGCGGTATACGAAGCCATCAAGCCCCTGCTCGCGGGCGGCGCGATCTACCATTGCGGGCCGGTCGTGGCGGGTTTGGATGCCAAGCAATATCGCTTTGTGGCCGCCGGGCCGACGACTAGCTCGCGCGAAGAACCCTATCAGGGCGACGTGATGCGCCACTTCACGATCAAAGCTGTTATTGGCAAAGGCGGCATGGGGCCGAAAACACTGGCCGCCTGCCAGACGGTGCCGGGGGCGTATTTGCACGCCATCGGCGGCGCGGCCTCGCTCATTGCCCGGACCGTGGAAAAGGTGCTCGGGGTTCATAAATTGGGCTTTGGCGTTCCGGAGGCGATGTGGGTGATCGAGGTCCGGAATTTCCCGGCGGTGGTGACCATGGATGCCCACGGCCACAGCCTGCACGTCGAGGTCGAGACCCACTCGAAGGCCGAGCTTGACCGCCTGTTGATCGTCTAGCCGTGCGGACCGGAGAGGCCGACACGCCGCCGGTTCCCCACCGCCGGGGAGTCGCCGGGTTTGCCCAGACCCTATGTCAATAGGGTCTTTTTGTTTTCCAAGATAGGGCGTGCGCCTGAGGCAATTTCGGGCAAGCGGCGGATGGCGACGGGCGAAGGTCAGCCGTATTGTGGAACTGTAACCTCCGGGCTTATCGGGCCGGGACGACTCCACTCCGAGGTGGCCGCCGTGAGCCTTACCCTTATTCAAAAATCGGATCTGGCCGATTTCGTCGGCCATCTCTTGACGCACTACCGGGTCGTCGGGCCGATGAAGACAGGCTCTGGATTTGCTTTCGGCGTGATCGCGGACCCAGCGACTCTGCGGCTAGATTACCCCACCACGATCCTGCCTCCCAAGAAATATCTCCTGCCGCCTCGCGAAACCCTATTCGAGTTCGACGTGGCAGAGGGCAGCCTCTCGCCGCCTCTGCTGGCCCAGCCCACGGTGATCTTTGGCGCCCACACCTGTGACGTGCACGCTATCCAGTTGCTCGACGAGGTCTTCTCGTCCGGGCAGGTTGACGCGCAGTATCTGAACCGGCGCAGGCAGACGCTCATCGTGAGCGTGGAGTGCCTCGCGCCTTGTGACGAGCATTCCTTTTGCAAAAGCATGGGGACGCTGACCGCGGACGACGGGTACGACCTCCACCTGACCGACATGGGCGAGGCCTACGCCGTAGATATCGGGACGACGGCAGGTCACGATCTGCTGATTCAAAATGCGATCACCAGGGAGGCCTCGCCCGAAGCGGTGCGGCGGTTGAACGCCGTGCTCAGCGAGAAATGGGCGAAGTTCCCCTACCGGCTGGATTTCGATGTGAGCGACCTGCCTTCGCTGCTCAGCCTGAGCATGAAAAGTCCGCTCTGGACCGAACTGGGTGAGCGGTGCCTCTCGTGCGGGGCCTGCACCAGCGTCTGTCCAACCTGCTTCTGCTTTGACGTGAGAGATGAGACCGAAATGGATCCCCGGCATGGGCAGCGAGTGCGGATCTGGGACTCGTGCCAGCTGGACGAGTTTGCGGCTGTCGCGGGCGGCCACAACTTCCGCAAGAGCCGCGCGATGCGTCAGCGGCATCGCTTCCTGCGCAAAGGCAAGTATATCCTGGAGGCCCACAAGCAGTTGGGCTGCGTGGGCTGCGGGCGGTGCGCTCGCGCTTGCTTGGTCAACATCACGCCTGTGAATGTTTTCAATGAACTTTATCGGCAGCAGGAGGCCGGGAGATAGCCGTGATCGCCAGCAGAAATCAGCCGCCCCTGGCTGCGCCGCCATGCACTGGTGAGTCGCTCTTCACCCCAATCATGGCGCGGATTGCCGGTATCGAGCATCTGACTGCGCTCGAAAAGGTCTTCACGCTCGAACTCCCATTGGGGAAATCGCTGGGCCACCGGCCCGGGCAGTTTGTTGAGGTCTCCGCGTTGGGTGTGGGCGAGGCCCCCATCAGCATCAGCAGTTCGCCCAGCCGCAGCAACGGCCATTTTGAACTGTGCGTGCGCAAGGTGGGCGATGTGACCAGCGCGCTCCACCGCTTGAGACCCGGAGATCGGGTGGGCATCCGCGGACCCTATGGGCGCGGCTTTCCGGTCGAGAAATTCCGGGGCAAGGATTTGCTCTTCGCGCCCGGGGGGCTCGGGTTGGCCCCGCTGCGATCGCTGATCAATCAGGTGCTCGACGAGCGCGCCCTCTTCGGGCGGGTGATCATCCTTTACGGTGCGCGCAATCCCTCCGAGTTGCTGTTCAAAGATGAGTTGAAGCAGTGGGGCGAGCGCGACGATGTCGAACTGCATTTGACCGTGGACCGGGCGGACGACAACTGGATGGGCCATGTGGGTGTGATCACCACCCTCTTCAAGGACATCTCTGTCTATCCGCGCAACACCGTGGCAGTGACCTGCGGCCCACCCGTCATGTATCGGTTCGTGTTAATGGAGTTATTGGGCAAGGGGATTTCGGAAGGCAACATCTATTTGTCGCTCGAACGCCGCATGAAGTGCGGGGTGGGCAAATGCGGCCACTGCCAGATCAACCACATCTACGCATGCCAATCTGGCCCGGTCTTTCCCTATGCGGAGATCAAAGGGTTGGAGGAGGCGCTATGAGTCGGGATGGTCGCAGGCCCAAAGTAGCTTTCTTCGACTTCGCCGGTTGTGAGGGCTGCCAGTTGACGGTGTTGGACTCGCTGCAAGACCATCCTGAACTTTTGGATGCGGTCGAGATTGTCCAGTTCCGCGAGGCGATGACGGAGAAAGGCGAGGACTACCTGATCGCTTTTATCGAAGGGTCGTGCACCCGACCGGAGGATGAACCCCGGCTGAAGAAGATTCGCGAGCAGGCCGCTATTGTGGTGGCCCTCGGGGCGTGCGCGCACGTCGGCGGGGTCAACGCGCTCAAGTATCTGCAGACGCTCGACGACGCGCGCCGCTATGTATATGGCGAGCAGGCCGACTGGTTCGAAACCGGCGAGGTGCGCTCGATTGCGGCGGTGATCCCGGTGGATTATGCCATCCCCGGCTGCCCGATTGATCGCGGCGAATTCATCGCCTGCGTCAAGGCCCTGCTCATGGGCAAGAAGCCGCCTATCCCGGATTATCCGCTGTGCGTCGAGTGCAAGTTGAAAGAGAATGCCTGCCTGTTTACGAGGGGCAAAGTCTGCCTGGGGCCGGTGACGCGCGCGGGCTGCGGGGCCATCTGCCCGAGTTATGGCCAAGCGTGTGAGGCCTGTCGGGGGTTCACGTCCAACCCTAACGACGCCTCGATGCGTGACCTGCTTACGAAATACGGCCTGACGGTGGACGACGTGACCACGCGATACACGATGTTCACTGCCTACCTGATGCGCCCCGCAAGCAGGATCTTCGATGAAAAACTCATGCAGGAGGGCGAACGGCGGTGAGCAAGCGAATTGACGTTCACTACGTCACCCGCGTGGAGGGGCACGGCAACATCGTCGTGGAAGTGGCGGACAGGAAAGTCCAGGACTGCCGCTTCGAGGTCGTCGAAGCGCCGCGCTTCTTCGAGGCGATGCTGCGCGGGCGACCTTACACGGAGGCCGCGCACATCACCAGCCGCATCTGCGGCATCTGCTCCACCGGCCACGCCGCCACTTCGCTGCGCGCCACCGAGAAAGCCCTTGGCGTGGAACCGAGCGAGCAGACCAAGCTGCTCCGAAAACTGACTTTCCACGGCGAGATCCTCGACAGCCATGTTCTGCATGTCTATATGCTCGTCGCGCCCGACTTTCTGGGTGTGGGTAGCGTCATCCCGCTGGCAGCCAGCCATCCCGAAATCGTCAAGCGCGCGCTGCGTATGAAGAAACTCGCAGGCGACATGTGCCAGGTCGTGGCCGGGCGGCACACGCACCCGATTGCGATGACGGTCGGCGGCTTCACGCACTTTCCCAAGCGGGAGGAGCTCGAAGGCCTGCGCCGGAGGCTCGTGGCCGCCCGCGCCGACGTGGAAGCCACGGTGGAGTTGTTCGCGTCGTTGAAGTGGCCGCAGTTCGAGCGCGAGACCGAGTACGTTTCGCTCACCCGGCTCGACGAGTACGCCTTCATGGATGGCGAAATCGTGACGAGCGACGGCGTGCGCCTGCCAGTCGAGGATTATCGCCAGGTCACAAATGAATATCTGGTGCGGCATTCCAGCGCCAAGCATACGCGCCACGCGCGCGCGTCATACATGGTCGGCGCACTGGCGCGCTTCAACAACAACTACGAGAAGCTCTACCCGCGAGCGAAAGAAGCGGCGACGGCGCTGGGGCTAAAACCCGCAGTCACCAATCCGTTCTTGAACTCGGCGGCGCAGGTCGTGGAGATCGTGCACTGCGTCGAAGACTCGATGGTGGTGATTGACCGGTTGCTCGCTGAGGGCATTACCCCAGAAGAACCCGCGCCCGTGAAACTCGGAGCGGCGGAAGGAGTGGGGGCCTGCGAGGTGCCGCGCGGCCTGCTGATCCATCATTACTGGATTGGCGAGGACGGCAGATTGACTGGCGCGGATTGTGTGATCCCTACTAATCAAAATATCGGCAACCTGGAGGCCGATATGCGGGCGCGCGTGCCGCAAATGGTGGATAGACCGGTCGAGGCGATACAACTCGATTTGGAAATGCTCGTGCGGGC
>DATDRS010000476.1:0-2904 GCA_035291605.1 Anaerolineales bacterium
GACGGAGAGCGGCAATCCCCTCGACTTCCAACCCAGGGCCTTCTCAGGGACTGAACCAACCCACTCGCCACCGTTGGCGGCCTGGCAGCGTCCAAGTTCGGAGACGATCCAGTCGGCCTTGGCCTTAATCTCGGCGTCCCCAGTAGCCGCATAGATGCGGGCCGCGGCGGACAGCCAGTTGCCGACGAACTCGCCCCTTCCTAGACTTGTTGGCGATTCCCAACCCCAGTGACAATCTTCTGGTTTACCGAGGTTGCTCCATAGCCCCGCCTCGAGGTAATGGTTACGCAGGAGATTATCGCTCCGCAGGCTCATCAAGTAGCGGCGGTTCAGTTCAAACCGCTTTTGGAACATGCTAAGCCCAAACTTCACTCGCCCGGGATGAACGGGCCGAAAGACCTCTTCCATCATACCGAACCTCCTGGTTTGACGAAGTGCTATACCGGATGGTTGATGTCACGCTCGACCAGCGCCCGGCTCTCGCACCGTCTATAGCCTGCCTTGTCGATCAGCTTGATTTCGCGCACCATCAGGTCGCGGTCACGTGGTCCTCGCCTGCTCGGAATCGAGCTGGGGCACAGCCAGGGTCACCGGGGCATTCTGCTCGGCGGCCTGGCGAGCCGCGAGAGCCAGCCGCAGCGTGCGAACACCCTCTTCGATCGGAACGGCCGTAGGCCGATCGTCGTGGATCGCGCCCAACAGGTCTAGCGTCTCCGCCAGATACAGGTCCTTGTCGGCGGTGACGGTCTCCGCGGCTGGCTCGGCCTGGCGTGTCTCGTGAAAGACGGCGTTGTTGGCGTCGGTGAAATCGGCGGTCAGGCCGGGAAGAACCAGGCGCCAATCGTAGTCCCAGCGGTTAGGGATGGCGCCGTTGGTCGCGGCGACGACGGCCAGGCCGCCCGAAGCAAAGCGGATGGTGGTGGCGCTCACGTCCTCGGCGGTGTAGCCCTCCACGTCGCGGTGAAACAGATTCTCCTGCATTGAATAGACCTGCACCGGCTCACCCAGGAAGAAGCGGGCCAAATCCAGCAGATGGATAACCTGCTCGACCAATTGGCCGCCGCTCTTGCTGCGATCACGCCACCAGGCCCGGTGCAGCGAATTGCAGGCATAGCGCGCCACCATGAAGGCGCCCAGGCCGGTGCCCGAAGGCGGCATCCGCTGCTTCAAGCGCAGGGCTGCCACGCCGTGGCGATACATGAAGCCGACCTGGCTCTTGACACCGCTGGCGCGGACGTGATCGGCCATGGACTGGGCCAGCCCCATAGTCAAGGCGATGGGCTTTTCAATCAGAAAGTGCACCCCGTGGCGGCAGGCCAGTTCGACCTCGCGATCGTGGGCATACGGCGGGAGGCAGATATAGACCAAATCAAGGCCAAGCTCGGCAAACATCTGCTCGTAGTCGGTGAATACCCGGGCTTGCCCGTTGGCATAGTCTTGGTTGAAGGCGTTGGCCTGCTCCACAGACGAATTACAAAAGCCGACTAACTTCACCTGGTCGAGGGAGGCCAGGTGAGCGGCGTGGCGGCGCGCAAATCGCCCACATCCGAGGATGGCAGTTCGGAGAGCGCTCATAATCACTCGTCAGTCGGGGTAGATCAGCAGGACTTTGATGTGACCCTCAGGTCCCTTATCAATCAGGGCGTAGGCCTCTGCGGCCTGCGCGAAGAGGACGCGGGCGCCAATGAGAGGCTTGACCCGAAGTGTCTGACCGGACAGCAGGGCGACGGCAGTGCGTTCCAAGCGGCGCAGGTCCCACATGGGCGCACAGCGATGGTCGCAGTCCCAGACCGGCATGCTGGAGCGCAACGTAATGCGATTGTGGTGCCACTCGCGCGACAGATCGACCCGTCCGGCCTGGTCGCCATAGTAGCTGGCGGTCACGACCAGCGCCTGTTTGTGGACGGCACGCATGGCTTGCTGCAAGGCGCCGTAGGCGCCCGACAGCTCGATTGCGACGTCGACCCCGGCGCCATCCGTAGCCTGTTTGATGGCGAGGCCGGCGTCCCTGTCCACGGGGTTTAGCGCCAGGTCAGCGCCCGACTGCAGGGCTAGGTCGCGGCGGTTGGGCAGCGGATCCACGACGCACACAAAACTCGCGCCACTCAGGCGCGCCATCTGAGCTGCCAGCATACCGATAGCGCCCAGGCCGAAAATCGCGACGCGATCGCCGAGCTTGATGTCGGCATCGTGCGTGGCCGCCAGGGCGAAGCGCGCCGGGTCGGTGAACACCATGGTTTCGCCGTCGACGGCCGGGTCAATGGGATAGAGGGCGGCTTCGGGCTTGAGTGCTGTCTCACGGTGCTTCCACTCGCCATGCACCCAATCACCGGGAGCGAAGCAACGCACGTCCGGCCCGATGGCCTCGACAACGCCGGCTGCCCACGACCCGAGAGTGTGAGGGTAGAATGGTACGACCCGTTCATCATCCCGTGGGGGTCGGAATAAACGAAGGTCGCGATCAAACACTTCGTCGGCAAACGGCAGCGTGCCCCGGTACATATTGAGTTCAGTGCCGTGCTTGATACCGCTGATGCGCGTACGGACTAGCACCTCATTGCCGACCGGCTCGCGGTCGGCATATGCGGTGTAGCCGATACGTCCGGGTGCTTCGACTGTCAGTTCTAGAGGCATTTTAGCTTGGGCTCCTCCGACCCTGGCGAGAGCCAACCCTTCAGCCGCGCTTGGCCAGCACGGATCGTCAGCATCGACTAGGCTGCCAGCCGGGGTGGGGCGGTGGATTGGCGAATCACGAGCGAGCCGGGAATGGAACGGCGAGTCGGTTCGGCCCGACCGGTGAGGCGCTCGATAAGTGTTTCGGCGGTGACAGTCCCTACGAGCCGGGGCGGCTGGCTGATGGTGGTCAGCGGCGGTGAGGTCGTGGCGGCTTCGTCAATGTCGTCG
>DATDRS010000477.1:0-3467 GCA_035291605.1 Anaerolineales bacterium
GGCAGCGCGGCGATAGGAGTCAATGTCCCGCTCCGTCAATTCAAAGCGAACGCGGGCTGGGTAGGCGTAGCCGGCCTCGACGTCATTGACCGGCAGGGCAATGCACGTTGTTCCGCTGTATTCGGCGGCGATGGCCTCGCACAAGTCGGTGGTGAACGTGGCGATGCCGCACTGGCGCGGCAGGTAGTTGCCGATGAACGCAATGCGGTTGATGGTCGAATTGTTTGAGCCGTTTTCCATGACGAACATCTCCTCATTTGCATCGTCACGAGGTCGCCCCGAGCGGGCGGACTTCGGAAGTCGTGGGCGGATGCGCTCCCCCCGCACGAATCAAAAACCCCGCCCTCTCGGGCGAGGTTTTTGTCGGGAAAGATGCAGCGCCGGATTAGAGTACTTTGACGTCTGCAGCCTGAAGTCCCTTGGGGCCTTGCTGGATGGTGAACTCCACCTTCTGGCCCTCCTCGAGGTTGCGGTAGCCCTCAGACTGGATGGCCGAGAAATGGACAAACACGTCCGCCCCGCCCTCCTGGGCCAGGAATCCATAACCCTTACCTGCATTGAACCACTTGACCGTGCCGACGATACGCTCAGACATTGAATTGCCTCCTTAGGCAAACGAGAATGGTGTTAGGGGTGCTGTATGTCTTCCATCGGGGGGTCAAGGAAAACGGCTCAGGCGCAACTGCCCTGAGCCGTCGTCTTTACTTCCAACGAAAACCTACTGGCATCCTACTGGACAACAGTATAGCAGGTCACGGTGATTGAGTCAAGGACCTTCGGCAAAGCCCGAGTCCTTCCCAGCCTGACCCATCATCCTAATGCTAATGCCTGGTAAGCCTGTCGGCCCTCTCGGAGCAGCGCATCTACTTCTTCCGTCGCCTGCACAACCGACACCCCGTCCACGGCCGCCCACTCATGGCACAACCCATCCCGCGCCCTGCGGAGCGCGACCTTGTCGGCCTCGCCCAACACCTTGCGCCAGCTACGCGCCGTAAGGTCTCGGACAATCTCACACAGGTTCTGCAGCGAACCCGCCCTCAGTTGGCTGAGGAGGTCCAGACGCCGCTGGCGGGGATCCAGGGTCAGGGGAACGGGGCGGCTCCTCAACACGCCGCGGTAACGCGCCAGTTCCTCCTTGGACGTCAGCAGACGCAGCCCGCTGGTTGTGCCGGCGTCCACCGGAACCCACACGGTGCTCTTCTCGATAGTGACTTCATAGTACTGGCGCGCCTCGGCTTCGAAGAAGCGTTTCGTGACGAGCGCGTCGATACGGCCGACACCACAGGCGGGATAGACGACTCGGTCGTTGATTTGGAAAGGCATAGCATCCTCCCAAAAAGGGTGAAGGCTCAATGGCTGCGGCGAGCTGACTAATAGCGACGGCTGCCGCCCCGCCGGCCATGACCGCGCGGGGGACCGCCGCCGCTGTGGCCGAAAGCGCCATATCGGCTGCCAAAGCTGTTGCGGTCCTCCCGGGGTTTGGCCACGCTCACCTTCAACTCACGCTCGTGTATGGAAAAAGCATTGAGCATGCTGATCGCCTTCTCGGCCTCGCTTTGCGTGCTCATGGTCACGAAAGCAAAGCCTTTGGACTGGCCGCTGACCCGGTCTTTAATCAGGTCCACCGCGGCGACGTTTCCGGCCTGAGCAAACAATGTGCGCAGATCATCTTCCGTGGTCGTATAGGCCAGGTTTCCCACATGCAGTTTGACTTCCATTCTAGCGCTCCTCGCTCCGGCTGGGCCGGCAACTGAAAGGGCCGCCATCCCATAAAAGGTTTGGCGGCCGCACACCACGCAAATCTAGTTATTTGACAGCAAGGATTATACCACAGTCGCGGCCTGTCCCGTCCGTGCTTCGGAGCGTATATCGAATCTACATGCGGAATGAAGCGCTCTCAGGGCAGGGGATGCCAGATCAGCGAGAGGGCAATGGCCATCGCGGCCACGAGCGCGCCGATGGCCGTAAAGGCTACGCTGATTTCCCGGGTTTCGCGCTTGACAATCAAGTAGGTCGGGAGATTCTGGAAAACTTTCTGAAGCTCGTCCGCGCTCTCTGCCGAGTAATATTCTCCATCGGTCATCTCCGCAACTTGCTTCAGCGTCTCCTCGTCAATCCCCCTGCGAAATCCGCCTCCGCCAAACCCCTGGCCTCCGCCAAATTGCTGACCGCCGTCAAATGCGCCGTCACCCTGAAACCCCTGGCCGCAAAACGGAATGGACGCCGACCCGTTCTCGGAGCCAAACCCGATGGTATAGACTCGAATGCCACGGTCAACGGCTTGCTGCGCGGCGTCCAAGGGCAATGGACCCGTATTGCTCGCCCCATCGGTGAGTAAGACAATAATGTCCGGCGCATACGCTCCTCGCGGCACCGGCGTTGGCTCGACTCCGGATGACGAGCCGGTCACACTCGGCGCGACGTTCTTGTCTACCTCGGCAATCGCATCCAGCGCTTTAAGAATGCCGCTGCCAATCGCCGTCCTGCGCGCGGTGGTCAGACTCTCGACGGCGGTTCGTAGTGTTTCCTGATCCGTTGTAGGGGGCTGGATCAATTCCGCAAAACCGGCGAACGCGACGATGCCGATCTGCGTGCCGGACTTTTGGCGTTGAATGAACGACAGCGCGGCTGCCCGGGCAGCCTCCAAGCGGTTGGGCCGAATATCACGCTGGCACATGCTCCTCGAGACATCCAGGGCGAGAATGATCGTCACCTGGCCGGTAGGCACACTCACGATGGCCACCGGGCGCCCTAAGGCAATGATCAGGCTCGCCAGTGCGAGGAGGAACAGGGCAAAGGGGAGATGGCGCCGCAGGCGTGACGGGCGAGGCAGCACCTCGCGCACCAAAGCCAGGCTGGAGTAGCGCACCGCAAAACGCCGCCGCCGCCGCAGCACCCAAATATATACTGCGACAAGCACAGGCATTAATCCCAGCAGGAGAAGGAACCCAGGCCAGAGCAGGTTCATTGCCTACCTCCAATGCACGCTTACCAATTCACCAGCCAGATCACGGCAAGCGGCCGAACCACAGGAGCGAAAATGCGCCGCCGATGAGCAACATGAGGATGCTGGCGCCGGCAAAAATGGAGGTGACCTCCATCTTTTCCGGTTTGATCACCAACTGCGGGTCGAGGTTTTCGTAAATCGTGCGCAGGTCTTGCTCGCTCTCGGCGTTGGAATAGGCGCCATCGGTGAGCAGGGAGATTCGCTGCAGCATCGCCTCGTCGAGCTGCGTGTGAATGGTGAAACCCTCGATGTGCAGTGTTGCCCCCGCGGCGCTGCCGACGCCGACCGTGTAGATGCGCACGCCGCGATCTGCGGCTGCCTGCGCCGCGGCGAGCGGGTCGGGGGACACGGTGTTCTCGCCGTCGGTGAGCAGGACGATGACGGCCGACGTGTACGCCCCTTTGGGCACGGGCGTCGGCGTGGGGGTCGGCGAACGGTTACTGGAGAGCTGCAGCGGCGC
>DATDRS010000478.1:0-4773 GCA_035291605.1 Anaerolineales bacterium
TCTCCCGGACTCTGCGCTACTGGCTATCGCCCCGCCTGATCTGGGTCGTGGTGATCAGCGTGGTGGGCCTGTGGCTGCTCTCCGGCTTCTACATGGTCGGGCCGGGCGAGCAGGGCCTCGTGCTGACGTTTGGCCGGTTGACCGGCGTGCGCGAATCCGGGTTGCACTACCGCCTCCCGGCGCCCATCCAATCCCAGTTTGTAGTAGACACGGCGCAGGTGCGCACGGCCGAGGTCGGCTACCGCACCGAGGCCGGCAGCCAAAATGTGGTGCTGGAAGAGGCGCAGATGCTCACCGGCGACGAGAACATGGTCGTGGTGCAACTGTTCATCCAATACCTAGTGCAGGACCCGGCGGCCTACCTCTTCCAGGTGCGCGACGCGGAGGATGTGCTCAAGGCCTCGGCCGAGATCGCGCTGCGCTCCGCCGTCGGGCAGAACACGATTGACTTCACCATGACCGAGGGGCGAGTGCAGGCGCAGGAACAGGTTAAGACGCTCCTCCAGGCGCTGCTCGACCAGTACCGAACCGGCCTGCTGGTCACCGAGGCCCGGCTACTGGCCGTGGACCCGCCGGCCGACGTGCGCGATGCCTTCCACGACGTGGTGCGCGCGTTCGAGGATCGGGAGCGGCTAGTCAAGGAAGCTGAGGGCTACGCCGAACAGGTGGTGCCGGCGGCGCGCGGCGAGGCGGCCCAGATGGTGCTGGAGGCCGAAGCCTACCGCGAGCAGCGGCTGATCCGGGCGGAAGGTGACGCGGCCCGCTTCCTGACCCTGCTGGCCGAATACCGCAAGGCCCCGGAGGTGATGCGCGAACGGCTGTACCTCGAAAGCATCGAACGCGTTCTATCCGGCGCGGATATCTTCGTGTTGGAAACCGGCAGCGGCGGAGTCTTGCCGTTCCTGCCGCTGACCGATCTAACCCCGGCTGCGCCGCCGGTCGTCGTTCCCACTGAACCCGAAGCGCCGCCCGCCCCATAATGGCTTATCGAGTACGAGTATAGGAGCAAGCCCATGAAGAAACTCATTGTCATCGGCGTATTGGCCGTGTTGGTCTTCGCCGCCTTTCAGTCGGTGTATTTCGTCGGCGAGTGGCAGCAAGGCCTGGTGTTTCAGTTTGGCGATCCGGTGCGGGTGGTGCGCGATCCTGGCCTGTACTTCAAGGCGCCCCTCGTCCATGATTTGGTCCTGCTGGACAAGCGCGTCCTGGGCACCGAACCCCAGGGCGCCGAGTATCTGACCCTGGACAAGAAACGGCTGCTGGTGGACCACGTCTCGCGTTGGCAGATCACTGATCCGCTGCTGTTCTACCGCACCGTGCGCAACGAGGTCGGGGCCATGGCCCGGCTGGACCAGGTCATTGCCGGCCGGTTGCGGGAGGAGATCGCCAAGCACAACTTTATTGACATCGTCCGCGAGAAGCGCGAGCCGATTATGGCGACGGTGACCGACGGCGTGCAGGAGGCGGCCGCGTCGTTTGGCATCACGCTGCTGGACGTGCGCATTATGCGGATTGACCTGCCGACCGAGGTGCAGGCCAGCGTTTTCGCCCGCATGCAGGCCGAGCGCGAGCGGATCGCCAAGCGCTACCGGGCTGAGGGCGAGGAGCAGGCGCTGGAAATCCGGGCGGCGGCCGACAAAGAGCGCGAGATCATCCTAGCCACGGCGTATGCCCAGAGCCAGGTCCTGCGGGGCGAAGGCGACGCGCAGGCCGCGTTGGTGACCGCAAAGGCCTTTGGTCAGGACCTGGAGTTCTACGGCCTGGTGCGGCGGCTGCAGGTGTACGAGACGATCCTGGGCGAGGGATCAACCATCATCCTGCCGCCGGACTCAGATCTGTTGCGCTACCTGGAGTCGCCGACTTTTGTGCCGCCCGCTGACGCGGAAACGGCGACGGCGGGTGACTGACGTCTTGAGGAGAAACTCCATCATGCGCAAACAAACTCTCATTGACGGACTGAACCACGACCTGGCTGGGGAATACCAGGCCATCCTGCAATACCTGCAACACTACTTCGTGATGAAAGGCCCGGAGCGGCTGACGGTGGGCGAACTTTTCAAGAAGATCGCCATCGGCGAGATGAAGCACGCCGAATTCCTGGCCGAGAAGATTGTGGCGCTGGGCGATGTGCCGACTGTGACGCCATTGCCCATCGTCCAGCCGGCCACCGTACGCGCCATGCTGGAAGCGAACCTCGCCGCCGAGCGGCAGGCGATAATAGACTACATGCCGATGCAGCACTCGCCACCCTGTTGGGATTGCTGGCCCTCGCGCTCAGCCTGTGGGCGCTGAGTCGCAGGTGGCTGATGCCCGCCCATCCTTGTCACTGTTCATTCACCGTGGAGCAACCGCAGCAGACTTTAGGAACCAATGATGCGCGACATCATCCATCGGCATAACCGCCTCAATGGCATCACTTTCAGCATCATTGAGTTTGGGCTGATTGCGCTGTTCGTTGGCGCATTCGGAATCTATTATCGTACTTGTTTAGCGTCTGGTTGCAGTTGCTCCCACATCTGGCGCGTTGGCGCGAAAAACGCCATGCGTAGCCATATGTGCCCAAGAGACTGACCGCCTCAGCGCCCTCGTCACCGACCTGCTCGATCTCTCGAAGATTCAGGCCGGGACCTTCGTCGTCCACCGCGAACCTTGCGCTCTCGCTCCGCTCGCCGAGCGCGCGGCTGCGCGCGCCCGCCCCGCCCCCGGCGCTCGCCTGTCTTTCGACATCCCGCCTGACCTCCCCGCTTTCCCGGCTGACCCGCCGCGCATCGAGGCCGTATTGCGCAACCTGTTCGAGAACGCCGTCAAATACTCGCCCCCTGATTCGCCCATCCGCCTCACCGCCCGGCCGTCCAATGGCCGCCTCCTCATCCACCTGGCGGACGAGGGGCCGGGCATTCCGCCCGAACATCGCGAAAAAATTTTCGACCGCTTCTATCGCATTGAGTCCGGCCTCGCGCGGCAGGCCAGCGGCGCGGGCCTGGGCCTCGCCATCTGCAAGGGGTTCGTAGAGGCGCACGACGGAAAGATCTGGGTCGAGCCAAGCGGGAGGGGGACAGTATTTGCCTTTACCTTGCCGATGGGACAAATTGCCGGTTTGTCAAAACCCGTGGGACAAGCTGGCAGCTTGTCCCACCCACCCTCGTAGGACAAGCCGCTGGCTTGTCCTAACGCTGGAGGGCAAGCCGCTGGCTTGTCCGGCCCCAAATGAGCAACCTCGACTACCAAATCTTCTACCGCCGCCACCTCCCCCACTTCCAGCCCCCGGTGCGACTCTGTTCATCACCTTCCGCCTCGCCGGTTCCATCCCGGCAGAAGCGCTGGAACAACTTCTCGAAGAAAGCCAGCGCATCGAGGCAATGCTCGCCAAAATTTCCGACCCGACGGAACGCCGCCAGCGCGCCTGCGAGGAACAGCATCGGCTCTTCGGCAAGTGGGATAAGGCCCTCGACGCCAGCCAGAGCGGCCCGTTCTGGCTGCGCGAGCAGAGTATCGCCGCACTCATCGCCGAGAGTCTGCACTATCGTAATGGCAAGGTCTACGATCTAGACGCTTTCTGTATCATGCCTAATCACATTCATCTGGTCTGTAAACCGCTGCCTAAAACGGATGGCCCATATCATGCTATCTCCGCTATCATGCATTCTCTCAAAAGCTACACGGCCAATGAAGCCAACCGGTTACTTAGCCGAGACGGCGCTTTCTGGCAGCATGAGAGTTACGATCATGCAGTCCGCGACGACGCCGAATGGCGGCGTATCATCAATTACGTGTTGAACAACCCCGTCACTGCCGGCCTCGTCTCAAACCACGAAGATTGGAAATGGTCATACTGCAAATACCCGTAGGGCATGCCGCTGGCTGGCCCCGCTTTGGACGATCTGGCAGACCGCCCTACATCTTCGTAGGGCATGCCGCTGGCTGGCCTCGCTTTGGACGATCTGGCAGATCGTCCTACGATGACCTATGAGTTCCCGTACCGCTGTCCTCGTCGTTGATGACGAACAGCCCTTGCGCGACTTCATCCGCAAGAACCTCGCCGCGCGGGGGTTTGCCGTCCACACGGCCGCCAACGGGCTGGAAGCCCTCGCCCTGTTCAATACCCACCCCCTCAACCTGATCATTCTCGACGTGATGATGCCTACGATGGACGGCCTGGAGACCACGCGCCGCATCCGGCAGAGCTCACTCGTGCCTATCATCATCCTCACCGCCCTCGGCGAGGAGAAAGATAAAGTCGCGGCGCTCGACCTCGGGGCCGACGATTACCTCACCAAACCTTTCGGCGTAGAAGAACTCATGGCCCGCGTGCGCGCCGTGCTGCGGCGGGCCAAACCCCAGCCGCTCTCCACCTCGGCCAAAACCCTGCAAGCCGGCGATCTCCTCCTCGACCCTGCCGCGCACGTCGTTACCCGGCGCGGCGAGCCGCTCAAATTTACCCCCACCGAATTCGACCTGCTCTACCACCTCATGCTCAACGCGGGCAAAGTCGTCACCCACCGGGAGCTGCTCCAGCGCGTGTGGGGCGCGGAATACGGCGACGAAGCCGAATACCTGCGCGTCTACATCCGCCGCCTGCGCCAAAAAGTCGAAGCCGACCCGCTTAATCCCCGCCATATCCTCACCGAACACGGCGTCGGATACCGTTTTGAGTAGGGCAGCCGCCCGGATCTGTCCGCCGGCCCAGTAGAGATATTCCTCCGGAATGTCTCTCCCCATCTAATTCATCTCGACCCTGCGCCAGGCGACTGACCGCCTTCGCCACTCCTTATT
>DATDRS010000479.1:0-8726 GCA_035291605.1 Anaerolineales bacterium
CGCGTCTATGAAAACGGAGCCTCATCCCGCGACTCCACTTCACCGGAGAAATCCAGTCATGCGTGACTCCCTCCCCGCTGTTGCTTCCCTCGCTGCCGTTCCACACAAGAAAGAGGCCGACTACGTCTTTTACGAACTCACCCGGAGCATTTGCCCGCGCGAAGCGTGTCGGCGCGTGATTGACGCGCACATCCTGTTGCGCGAGGGCAAAGTCTTCATGCGTAAACGTTGCCCGGAGCACGGCGTGTTTGAAGCGTTGATCTATGGCGACGCGCAGATGTACACCGCCAATGCCAAATTCGACAAGCCGGGCACCATCCCGTTACACTTCACGACCGAGATTGTGCACGGCTGCCCGCACGACTGTGGCCTGTGCCCCGACCATCAGCAGCACGCCTGCCTCGGCATCATCGAAGTGAACAGAGCCTGCAACATGGATTGCCCACTGTGCTTCGCCGAAGCGCGGCCGGGCTTCCACGCCGACTTCTGCCCGGTGGCCCGCACCATCGGCGGCTGCGTGGCGATCACGACCTCCCTCGACATGGAAGACGCGTAACGAGTTTTCCGGCCCAGGTAAGAAAGTCCGGCGTCACGTTGTCTAGAAGAAGTATCCCATCATCCCCAACCCGGAAGGAGAGGAAGACCATGAAACGCCTCACCCTGACTCGCCGTGATTTTCTCCATACGCTCTACGACTCGGAAGAAAAATTGAAAGCCGCCGAGTCATCCGGCGAAGTCGCCATCGAGGCGCAGAACACCTTCGTCAATTACCCGGTCGTGAAGTGGCCGGGCGGCGAACTCTCGGTGGATAAAGACAAGAAAGAATACCTGGGCAGCGGCCAATGCCTGGAGCCGGTGGATACGACCAACATGACGGTCACGTTCAAACTGCACGAGTGCTTCCCCGGCAGCCGTTACATCGTCACCGACACCTCCGCCGTGCCCATGGCGCCGATGATGTCGGTGGCCGCCGCCGGGCCGGTGCAGAACCTCTGGAAGAGTGACGTTGCCCCCGGCACGGCGAAAATCTGGGTGTTCGCCAATGGCATCCCCGGCAGTGGGGTGATGGGCTTCCAACCGGCCCTCTTCGATTCGCGCGCCGGGGATGCGGTCTGGAGTCCATTGTGGAATCACTTCGCCCTCAAGTGGAAGGACGGGGTGACCCCGCGCGTGCTCAAGTCGAAGGACGATGTGGCCGCCGCGCTGGCCGACGGCGAGGTGGAAGAATTCGCCGGCACGCCGGACACGCACCCCAACGGCTTCATCGTCAACTGCCCGGTGCCGGTGCTCGCGCCCAACACCTTTACTGGATAAGCATTGCCTTCAAATACCGGAGAGACGTTCTACCGGAACGTCTCTCCATCGTTCGAGGGAGCGACATGCGAAAACTGACATTTGGATTTATTGGCGCGGCGTTGTTCCTCATGGCTTGCGCAAGCGCAACTCCGGCGGCCGACACGTCCACCGGTAATGCGGTCGTATCGGATGACTTTCATCCGAGTGATGTCGCCCTGCTGGGCGCAACCGGCCGGCCGCAACTGGTGGAGTTCTTTGCTTTTTGGTGAATCACCTGCAATCGCATGAAGCCCGTCGTGCATGGGCTGGAAGCCAGGTACGCCGGACAGATTGACTTTGTCTATCTGGATATTGATGACCCGGCGAACGATGCCGCTAAAGACCAGCTCGGCTTTCGGGTCCAGCCGCAGTTCTTCTTGCTCGACGCCGACGGTACCGTGATGCAAGAATGGCTTGGCCCGGTAGACGCTGAAGAGTTTGAGGCGGCATTCGCTCAAGTGTTGGCGCCGTGAGAGGTCGTGAGTTGATGGCGCCCAGGGAGTTCGCTTGTGGAAGAAGTGCGATCACAACCGCGTAACGTGTCTTCGCGTTTTTGGCTAACTGCCAGCGTCCTCGGCGCGGCCGTGCTGGTCATTGCATTCGTGCTCACTGTGAGCGGCGAACGCACGGCTTCTCCAGAAGTCCACGCCAACTTGCTCGTGCTCACGCCGGCCGCGTTCCTGGCCGGGTTGCTGAGTTTTCTCTCGCCCTGCACGCTGCCCATCCTGCCCGCGTACTTTGCGTTCAGCGTTCAGACCCACAAAAACAGAACGTGGTCGCGGTGACCGTGGCGTTCTTTCTGGGCCTGGCCACCACATTGACCGTGCTGGGCGCGAGCGCCACCGCCCTCAGCCTGATTCTTCTCCAGAACCTGCGGCAACTGACCTTTTTCCCAGCCCCAGAACCTCCCGAAGGCTCGGCGCGGGAGGTTTTTTTGACAGGGCTTGACCTTCCAGCGACTGGAAGGTGTAAAGTAGACGCTCAGGAGCAAAAAACGATGGTCATTCACGAGCTGGCAAAACAAACCGGCGTCCCGGCTAAGACGATTCGCTACTACGAATCAATCGGCCTGTTGCCGCGCCCGAAACGGGCGGCCAACAACTACCGCCAGTACGCGCCCAGCGAGGCCGAGCGCTTGCGCTTCATCGCCAGCGCGCGCAGCCTGGGCTTTTCGCTGGCCGACGTGGCGGAGATATTGGCGGCGCGCGATGGCGGCATCGCTCCCTGCCAGCGTGTGCTCGATGCCATCGGGCGGCAACTGACCGCGATTGACCGCCGCATCGCCGATCTGCTGGCCTTGCGCGAATCGCTCCAGCACCTTCAGACCGAAGGCGCCATTCTGCCCCGGGATGACGTGCGCGGCGAACATTGCATTTGCTACCTGATCAAGACCTATCGCGAGAATGGGCAGGTCAAGATTGAACGAGGAGAGCTATTCGGTGCCTGAACTGGAGGAACTCGAACTGACCGTGCGCGGCATGACGTGCGACTCGTGCGCCGTGCATGTGACCAAGGCGCTCAAGAGCGTGGGGGGCGTGCAGGATGCCGACGTGCCCGGCTGGCAATCGGCGCGGGCGACTGTGACCGCCGAGGCAGGGGTGAAGGCCGAAGCGCTCGCCGCCGCCGCACGCGAGGCCGGTTACTCGGCCACAGTGAAAGCCCGCAAGCCGGTCGGCAATCCGACTCCGCAAGGTATTCACGGCGATAGCCAGTTCGATCTGATGGTCATCGGCGGCGGCTCGGCCGGGTTCGCAGCAGCCATCAAGGGCGCGGAACTGGGCTTCAAGGTCGCACTCGTCGAAGCAGGCGTCATCGGCGGGACGTGCGTTAACGTCGGCTGTGTGCCCTCGAAGACGCTCATCCGCTCGGTGGAACTGTATCACCTCGCAGGCCAGCACCGCTTCCGAGGCGTGCATACTACACCGGGCCGTATCCATTGGCCGGAAGTGATCGCCCACAAAGACGAACTGGTCAATGAACTGCGGCAGACCAAATACACCGACGTGCTCGCGGCATATCCCGAAATCACTTACATTCAAGGCCGCGCCAGATTGACGGGCAAGAACGGTGTGGAGATTGCCCCCGCCACTTCGGGCGGGGCGGGCGGCAAAGCCTACGCGCCCGGCAAAATCGTGATTGCCACTGGCGCGAGGCCGTGGGCACCGCCCGTCCCCGGACTGGCCGATGTGCCCTACCTCGACAGCACCTCGGTGCTCGACCTGAAAGAATTGCCCAAGTCCATGATCGTGCTCGGCGCGAACGCCGTTGGCCTCGAACTGGCGCAGGCCTACGCCCGCGCCGGGACGTACGTGATGGTGCTCGAAGTCCTGCCGCGTATCGCACCGTTTGAAGACGAGGACATTAGCGCCGCGCTGGCCGAATATCTTGAAGAAGAGGGGTTGCGCGTCGTGTCCAACTTCGAGACGACGAAAGTGGAACGGCGCGATGGTCGCTACATCCTGACTGGAACGAAGAACGACGCCGAGGTGGTCTTCGAGGCCGAGCAGTTGCTTGTTGCCACGGGCCGCCGCCCGAACACGGCAGGCATGGAACTGGAAGAGGCCGGAGTGAAACTCGGTAAGCGTGGGGAGATTCTGGTCAACGATTTACTGCAAACGCACAACCCCTTTGTCTATGCAGCAGGCGACGTGACCGGGCGGGATATGTTCGTTTACGTGGCGGCGTATGCGGGCCAGCTGGCCGCCGAGAACGCCCTGACGAATGTGGGGCGCACCTACGACGCAGCTTATATCCCGCGCATCACTTTCACCGATCCGCAAATTGCCAGCGCCGGACTCACCGAAGCGCAGGCGCGTGAGCAGGGTTACGAAGTGAGAGTCAGCGCCGTGCCGATGGTGCATGTCCCCCGCGCGCTGGCAGCGCGGGATACACGGGGGGTGATCAAACTGGTCGCCAATGCCGCCAACAATCAACTGCTCGGCGCGCACATTCTCGCGCCCGAAGCGGGCGAGATGATCCAGACAGCGGTGCTGGCGATCCGTTTCGGTATCACGGTGCGTGACCTGCGCGAAACGATGTTCCCCTATCTCACCAATGCCGAAGGGTTGAAACTGGCGATGCTTGCCTTCGAGAAGGACGTAGCGAAGTTGAGTTGCTGCGCCGGGTGAAAGTTGAAGAGACAAGGAGAAATCCACATGCCCCTCATCCGTGTCAAACTCATTGAAGGCGGTGTGACGCAGGTCCAGAAACGCGACTTGATCGCCAAACTGACTGATGCCTTCGTTGCCGTCATCGGTGAGAACATCCGCCCGATTACGTGGGTGATCCTCGAAGAGGTAAAAAACGGCGACTGGGGCATGGGCGGAGAACCGTGCATTATCGAAACCCGTCCACAGACCGCGGTTGACGCAGAATAGACGCTGGCGCTCAGATGTGGGCCTCACCCTGCTGCTGAATGAGTAGCGGACGGCTTACTTAAAAAGTGGCAATTTCTATACGTGCGTCGGTCGGTGGGTTGGCGGTCGGCCTGTTGTTGGCGCTGAGTCTGGGCGCGTGCGCCGCGCCATCGGTCAGTTCACCATCTGCACCAAAAATCGTGACGCCTACGCTTCCGAGGCTGAGTCCTACACCTGTGTGGGAGACGCCCGCGCCGCCCACTCTCTCCGCCGCTGAAGTGCTGGCGGCCAAACTGAAACGGCTCGGCTTCAACATTCGCGGCTGGACGTGAGGGGGTTGAGTCGCCGTCACGCTGACGAGCGTCCGGCAGTTGCCGGGGATCCATGAAGTCACCGGGGATTTAGCAACAGGCACACTGGTTGTCACGTATGATCCGGCCCAGGTTACCCCGGAGCAAATTACCAAGCAGGTTGAAGCCGTCGGTTACAGTGTCGAGGGAACATTTCAACCATGAAGAGCAGATGGGGCTCGCTAATCTCTACCGTCGCGGCGGCCCTCGGTGCAAGTTGCTGTGTGCTGCCGTTGGCCTTGTTGACTTTGGGGTTCACCAGCCTCGGCCCCTTTGTGATTCTGATGCGCTATCGCCCGGTCACGCTCACCTTCAGCTTTGTGATGTTGGCAACCGCATTCTATGTTGTGTATCGGCCACAGGCTACAGCCGACTGTGCTAGCGGGGTTTGCTCACCGCAAACGCTGAGCCGCCAACGCCGAATTGTGTGGCTCTCCACTGGACTGATGATCGTGTTTGTCCTCCTGTCCACCCTGCCCATCAGAATGACAATGTAGCCCCCTCAATATGACGAGGATTACCTGATACACCCGTTGGTGTTGTGGACTGATCCTAAAAGGAGCGCCGAATGAAACGCGCCTCATCTCGAAAGCGAGGTGCAATAACAACCCGCAAGCCTGCTCGCCAGAAGAAATGCCCGCACTGCGCTGAATTGCTCGGCGTCGGGAACGTTCACATCTGTCCGGTTGGCTGTTGCTACGTGGCGGTGGGCAAAGAAACTTACGAGGCGGTGTGCCCCCACTGCGAAGGCGCCTTTGAGACAAGGGCAGGTCACGTCTGCCTTGAACTTCTCAAACTCACCGACCCGGCCCAGTAGCGCACGGCCCGCGGCTTTTCGTTTGCCAAGCGATATGTACTGAGCCCATGATAGGATTCCTCAATGGAAAAGTTTGACGTTGCCGTCATCGGCGCCGGGCAGGGCGGCCTGCCCGCGGCGCACATGGCCGCCAACCTCGGAGCGAAGGTCGCGCTAATCGAAATGCGTGAAGTCGGCGGCACTTGAGTGAACGAGGGGTGCATCCCCACCAAGACCTTGTTAAGGTCTGCCGAAGTCATGCATCTGGTCAAACACCGCGCCTACGAATTTGGTGTGCGCGGCGTGAACCCGGATGCCATCACCTTCGACTTGGCCGCAGCCGTCGCCCGCAAAGACGCCATCGTCAACGGCATCCTCTCCGGGATCCACGACGCGCTTCGCAAAAACAAGAACATTACGTTTCTCACAGGCCACGCCGAGTTCACCTCGCCGGTGGACATCCGCGTGGACGGAAGACAGATCACCGCCGAAAAAACGATCCTCGCCGTCGGCGCGCGCCCGGCGACCGTGGACATTCCCGGCCTCGCCGATGTGGGGTTCATTACCAACTATGAGGCGCTCAAGCTGGAACGGCTGCCGGCGTCTATGATTGTCATCGGCGGCGGCTATATCGGTGTAGAGTTCGCGCAGATGTATGCCCGGTTTGGCACAAAAGTGATGATGCTGGGCCGCGCGCCGCGTATCATGTCGCACGAAGACGAAGAGATTTCGGTGGCGCTGGCCGAGGTGTTGCGCGCCGAGGGCATTGACCTGTACACCAGCGCGCCGGTCTTGCGCGCCGAATTCGAGGGGGATGAGAAGGTGGTTGTCGCGCAAATCGGCGGCGAGGAGCAGCGCTTCAAAGCCAAAGAAATTCTCTTTGCTGGAGGGCGTGTCTCACGGGTAGAAGGGCTTAGCCTAGAGCAGGCCGGTGTGGAACTATCGCGGGACGTCATCCAGGTAGTGGATACGTTGCAAACCACCATGCCTAATATCTGGTCTATCGGCGATGCGAACGGCGGGGCGATGTTCACGCACCGAGCCACCTACGACGGACCGCTATCCGCGCTGAATGCGGTGCGCGGGTTGAAGAAGAAAGTGGATTATCGCGTCGTGCCGCGGGCGGTGTTCTCCGAACCGGCGGTAGCGAGCGTGGGCCTGACGGAGCGCGAGGCCCGCGAGGCTAGGCACGAGGTCAAGATCGGCAAGCACCTATTTGCCCACACAGGCCGGGCCAAAGCCATTGGCCAGACAGAGGGGTTCGTCAAAATCGTGGCGGATATGAAGACCGATGAAATTCTGGGTGCACACATCCTCGGCGCCCACGCCGATATCCTGATTCACGAAGTCGTGGCGGCCATGTACAACCATGGCACCGCCGAGCCTATCGCTAAATCCATTCACATCCATCCCACGCTGAGCGAGGCGGTGAAGAGCGCCGCAAAGGCGATTGGGTCTGCCCCAATGATCAGGACTGGCGAGTAAATCGAAGAGCAACTGGTTTGATGCTCGTGTTCGTTACCCTGAGTTTGATCCCTATCACTATGACTATGTGAGAATGCCTCGCAAGGAGTTGGTGTCCATGACCAAAATCAAAGCCTATATCGCAAGTGTCGTCGCGCTCATTGCTTGCCCGTGTCACCTGCCGCTCACGCTCCCGCTGCTCATCTCGCTCACCGCCGAGACGGCCTTCAGCGCGTGGCTGGCTGCTCCGCGCATCATGCTTCTCGTCGGCGTCATCTCGACCGTCATCTTCATCGGCGGGCTGGCGCTGGCTTTCAAATGGTTCACTCAACCCGCCGGTCCTCCAACCCCCAACGCAACACGGTCCTGGTCCAAATTCAAGACCAGGCCTGAGAAGGTGCCCCATGGCAACCCATCACGAAATTGAAGAGTTGGCGGCGGTCCTGGAAAGCAGCCTGGGCGCAGGCTTCAACCCGCAGGGCTACGCCTTATACCGTGAGCTTATCGTTCTCCTGGCGGAAGGGCGGCCGGTGTCTCCGGAGCGCGTCGCGGGTGTGCTCGGCCTTGCGCGTGAAGAGGCGCTCGAGATTCTCCGCCAACGGCCAAGCCTTGAATGGGACGAAGCCGGGAACATCGTCGGCGCGGGGTTGACCCTCCGGCCTACGCCGCATCGGTTCAAACTGAAAGACTGCACCTTGTTCACCTGGTGTGCGCTCGATTCGCTGATGTTCCCGGGGCTGGTCGGACAAACCGTTCGTGTCGAGTCACCGTGCGCGGGCACCGGTCGCCCGGTGCGGGTGACGGTGACGCCGGATGGAGTAAAACAAGTTGAGCCACCTGAAGCCGTCGTCTCGCTGGTTGCGCCGGAAGCCTCACCGGACGTGCGGCGCGTCTTTTGCGACTACGTGAACTTCTTCCAGTCGGCAGAGACGGCGGCCGATTGGCTGGCCGAGCATCCTGGAGCGACCACACTCCCGGTTGCCGAGGCTTACGCGCTTGGCCGCCGCCTATCCGAATCGGTTTTTCGACACTGGGCTCGCCCGGGCCAGCCGCGCGCTGACTGAAATATGTGGGCCTTGCTCGCGCTGGGCGCGGCGGCGCTGACCTCCTTCAACCCCATCCTCTACAAGCGGATGCTCAAAGACGCTGAGCCGCTCGTCGTCGTGTGGGGCGTCACGCTGCTGGCCCTTCCCCTGCTGGCGGCGTTTACTTTTGTGCTCACCCCACAGTTGCCACAGGTGGATGGATTGTTCATCCTCAGTGTCGTGGGCGCGGGCGGATTGAACGTCGCGGCCCATTTCGCCTCGGCCAAAGCGTTGAAACTGGAAGAGGCCTCGCTGGTGACGCCACTGCTCACCTTCAGTCCGGTGTTCACATTGATCATTGCGGCACTCTTTCTTGGAGAGATGCCGTCGGCGAGAGGCG
>DATDRS010000480.1:0-11384 GCA_035291605.1 Anaerolineales bacterium
CCACGAATTCGCGGATTCCCCTCCGAGGGTCAACTGCTCCATCCGCCGTCTGCGGCGCAAAGCGCTCGTAGTCGTGGTCGTGGCCGACGAGCACGACCTCTGCGCCGTAGTCGTACAGCGCTTGCCAGAACGGGACAAAAGTTGGATTGCCGCCGTGTTCGCCTGAACTGAAGAGCGGATGGTGCCAGTAGGCCAGCGTGCAGAAGGCCGGCGAGGCCGCCAGGTCAGCGCGCAGCCATTGTTCCTGGGATGAGCCCACATCGCACCCCCCGGCCGGGGCGCAATTGCTGTTGAGGACGACGATGTGCCACGCGCCGTAGTCGTAACTGTAGTAACCCCGGTAAGGGTCGCCCGCCGCAGAGCCAAAGTAGTTGAAGTAACCCGCCGCGCCGGGCGTGTGGTAATCGTGATTGCCCGCTGCAGGCCGGGTGCGGTCTTTGTGACGGCCCCAAGTCGGGCCGTAGCAGTTGGCGAATTCTGCGTCGGAGCCGGATGAGTAAGCGTTGTCGCCCAGGGTAGCCACGAAGCCGGGCAGGTCATCCAGCAGGCTGGCCGTGGCTTCGTCAAAATCGTTGCCGCATGTGCTGATATCCCCAGCGGCGAACAGCATAACCACGATATCGGGCGTCGGCGTGTGAGTGCTGGTTGGAATGGGGGTGTCCGTAGGTATTGGGGTTGGTGTGAAGGTCGGGGTCGGCGTCAATGTCCAGGTCGGCGTCGGGGTAGGCGTGGGCGTGTGGGTGCGCGTGGGCGTGGGCGTCGGCGTACGCGTTGGCGTGCGGGTTGGAGTTGGGGTGTGCGTGGGAGATGGGGTATAAGTGTTGGTCGGCGTGAGCGTCGGCGTCGTGGTGGGGACAGGCGTTGCCGTTGGGGGCGGCGTCGGCGTCCCACGAAATGTCTCCACAACTGCCCGCCACCCACCAGGTTGAGCGGCCAGGTACATGCCGAAACCGGCGTATAGGAGAAGGTTGGCGAAGATCAGGCCCGCGATCCATTTCTGTTTCACGGGGCGGGATTATACCGCGCGCGGGCATAAATTGTGTTTCTCGATTTAGTCCCCTGCTGTTGGGGCGAAGCATTCGCGCTGCGGCAGCAGCAAACATGGCGCGGGTCGTGCGCGAAGGCTTCGCCCGTACAATCTCTGTTATACTTACGCCTTGTTGTCACGCCTGAACCTGTCGAGTTTCTTAAGCCTCGATCGGTCGGCGCGTTGAGCAGGCTTGGAGAATAAAGTGTTCAAAAGTAATACCTCTCTCGAAATCAGCCCGGTGCGCTTCTTTCAGTTCGCGCTCGTCGGCGCCTCTGGGCTGTTGGTCAACGCCTTGATCCTGGGCTTCGCCACGGAGCGGCTGGGCCTGCATTATCTCATCTCGGCCGCGCTGGCAACGGCCGGATCAACGACCTGGAATTTCAGCCTCTCCGAGGTGTGGGTGTTCCGCGGCCGCCGGAGCAGGGCGGGGTGGTTCAAGCGCTTCGTGATGTTCTTCCTGCTGAATAACGCCGCGCTCCTCATCCGCGGCCCGATCATGTGGGCGCTGACCTCCGGCCTCGGCGTCCATTACCAGGTGTCGAACCTGATCTCGATTGGGGCGATGACGGTGGCGCGCTACTTGTTCGCGAATCAGTGGATCTGGGGACGGCTGGTCAAGGGGGCTTACCGCTACGATATCCACGGCATCGTGACCATCGTCTCCGAGTCCGTCCTGCCGGAACTGGAGCCGTTCCGCACAACCCAGCCTATAGAACATCCGACGATGCGCATCCGCATCGGACTGGCGCGGCTGGGGCAGACGCCCCCGGCGGGCGTGCGCCGGTTGGATTACGACGAGGGGCTGGGGCCCCTGGGCTTCCGGGCGCGCATTGACATCGGCGAGCGGATTGAGGTGCTGGCCTCGCCGCTGCTCCGCTGGTCGCCGCACGTGCTGTACACCAACCTGGTCGAGCCGATCCTGCGCTGGACGCTGGTGGAGAAGGGCTATGCGCTGATCCACGGCGCGTGCCTGTCCGTTGACGGGCGCGCCCACTTCATCACCGCCCGGACGGACACTGGCAAGACTACTACGCTTCTGCAAGTCCTCAGCAATCAGATCGGCAACCCGGCTATCGCCTTTGTCGCCGACGACCTGACCATCGTCAACCCGGACGGGCGGATGTGGCCTTACCCCAAGCCGCTCACCATCAGCGCCCACACCGTGCGCGCGATCAACGCCACCTGCCTGGCCTGGCACGAGCGCCTGTTCCTGCCCCTCCAGAGCCGCCTTCACTCGCGCAACGGGCGGCGCTTCGCGCACTGGCTGGCGCACACGAAATTGCCCATGGCGACGATCAATGCGTACATACAGTGCCTGGTGCCGCCGCCGAAATATTTTGTCGAGCAGTTGGTGCCGGGCACGCGCGTTGCTCCCGAGGCGCAATTGACGGAGATGATCGTGATCGAGCGGACCGATGACCTGGATGTGCGCGTGCCGCCGGACGAGGCGCTGGAAATCCTCATGCGCAATTGCGCCGACGCCTACGGCTTTCCGCCGTATGCAGACATCGAGGCGTTCCTATACCAGTCGCACACCCAGGGCGACCTGAACGCGGTCGAGCGCGCCATCGTAGCGGGCGCGCTGCGCGGCGTGCCGACGACTCTCATCCGCCGCCGGACCGGCGACTGGTGGCCGCAGGTGCTGGCGCACATGGATGAGTTTTCTAACATCGAGAGCAATGTAACTTCTGAGAGGGTGATCCCCGCGGCGCAGCCGGCCCCCAGCGTGGTTGCCTGACGCCTCACCAGTCAGCCGCCCGGTTCTGAATGATGATAGCCGCCCCACGATGGGCGGCTTTTTCGTCTGCGCTGTTGGGTGGCTACACAGTCATGGGGACTCGGACGGTAACGCTATAAGGCTGATCCATCTCTAGGGGTTTTGCACAGTCAGGATAACCGGCAGGAGAACATGGTCGCCCTCTACACCGGAGGCTTCCCGGCCCATAAGACGCTGGCCAGTGTCGAGGCGGTATAACCCCACGTCCAGGCGATAATCGCCGGGGGGCATATCGGCGGGGAGGGGCACGAGATGGGGGTCAATTACGTCCTCGCCCGCCTGCCACTGGTCAGTGGGATACGCGCTGTTGCGCGGGGGGCTGTCCGCGCCTGCCACGTTGTAGCCGTCGGCGGCGAGGACGTGGACGAAGACGGTGTAGGACTCGGCGACTTTCCCGCGGGCAGTCCAGTAGAGCGTGAGGTGAATCGCCTCGCCTGCGCGGAGTTGCGGGTTGAGCACACGATACCCCGTGAGTGTGATCCCCTTTTCGAATTCAACCGGATAAGGCTGGCGGGCGGCGAGCGACCCAGAGGGCGTGTCAAAGGTCTGCACGCGGAACCCATAGACGAAAGTATCAGCCGTCTTTTCGCAACAGGTTTCGAGCCATTGGCCCACAAATCCCTCCAGGTCGTAGAGCGGGCTGGGCGAGAAAAAGAAACGGATGTGCTGATAGTGGTCACGGAGGGTCTGCAGCTGGGTCTCGACTGCCGGGAGGCCGACGACGTCGAGCGAGGCTGGCGGCGAGTCTACGGCGGGCATGGGGCCGCGATAGTAGTAATAGAAGGCCGGATCGGGGAGATTGAGGACGACGACTTCCTCCGGGCGCGCAGTCGTTTGGAGGTAGGCGGCCACCGCGCGCCAGTCTGGGCTTTTCGCATAAGCAGGGTCGAAGTAATAGTGGGGGAGCGAAACGAAGGCCGCGAGCGCGAGGCTCGCCGCGAAGGTCACACTCCACCACACGCCGCGCGGCAAGGCGCCTTTGAGCGCCAGCGCGCCCGCCGCTGCCATCATCAACGCGCCTGGCACGCTGCTGATGAGATATTGTTCCGTGAAGATCGGGCGGTAAAGCGAAATCAACCACGCCATCACCACTGGGCCGAGAGCCAGCGCCAACAGCCAGGGCGCGGAATTTAGGTTCCGGCGCAGAGCAGCCAGGCTCCCGGCGCAGAGCAGGATGGCCAGCGCCACCCCTCCGAACATTTTCAGAATAATGGCGCTGTCTGGCTGCTGACCCACGCTGAAAGTGGTGAGTATACGCCACACCGCTTCGCCAATGCCGACCGGCTGAATCCATTGTTTGGTATGGCGTAGAAGCAGCGGGGCCACGTAGAGAGCTAGGGGCAGATAGGCTAACCCCGTCGCCAGGGCCGTGATCACCGCTGCGCGCCAGCGCATGCGGGTGCGCGGCGCAACGAGGAGCGCCAGCCCGGTACAGGCCAGCGGAAAAATTGCAAAGTAGTGCGCGAACAAGGCGAGCCACCACAATCCACCCGCCGCCAGCCAGTAGGCAAATCGACGGCGCAGCGCGGCCTCCCATGTCTGCCAGATGGCCGCGAGCACCAGGGCGATCAACAGCGCGTACACGCGCGCATCTTGCGCATACCAAACGAGGAAGGGGTTGATCGCGGCGAACAGCGCTGCCAGCACGCCGGCCCTCCGGCCCAGCCACAAACGCCCGAGGCGATAGGTGAGTGAGATCGTGACGACGGCGGCGAGCACCGAAGGCCACCGCACGGCCAACTCGCTGATGCCCGCGAGCCGCATCCAGACGTGCAACATGAATCCATACAGCGGCGGATTGGGAGACGACAGGCGAATACGCTCCAGGATCACATGGAAGGATTGAGAATACAGCCGAACGGAAACACCCTCATCGCCTCGCAGCGCATGATGGTCCAGAGCATACGCGCTCAGCACGTAGCCCAGCGCGACGATGGCCAACACGACCCCGAATTGACTCTGTCGTCGTGTGCGAACGCGCATGTTATCCGTCACGTTTCATAACCAGCAGGGTGATCTTGTCGCGCGACAGGAACCCCAAGGCGTTGGCCACCTTCGTCAAGCGCCGGAAGTAGGGCGTCATGTCGCTTTCGTCAATCACCCGGAAGCCGAACGGCTCGTAGAACGCGCCCATCTCGTGGCGGCAGGTCAGGAAGAGCGTCCTGGGATGCTGAGCGAGCAAGCTTTTGATGATCTGGTGGGCGATGCCGCGCCGCTGGTAGGCGGGGAGGACAGCAATGGAGGCAATCTCCCGGCTCCCGTCCCGGTGCGTTTTGACTTGACCCGTGCCGACGATTTGTCCCGTGACGTCGTCCACCGCGGCGATGAAGTTCTGCCACTTCAGATCCATCGGATTGATGCCCACCTGGCGGATGATGGCGACGATGCGCTTCTGATCGGCTTCGACAGCCGGGCGCAGAGTGATCATGGCGCTTGGCGTCGCCGGGGACCGCGGAGCGCGTCGAGGCCCAGGAGGCCAAGGGCGACGACGAGGGCCAGGATGGAAATCACGCCGCCCCAGGCCAGCGGGACCGAGCCGTACACCAGTTCGATCTCGTGCGCGCCGGAGGGCAGGCCTACGGCCAGCAAGGCCCCATCCGCGCGGAGGAGAGGGGCCGCCCGGCCATCCACGGTAGCGCGCCAGCCGGGAAAGTAGGCCTCGCTGACGACAAGCACTGCCGCCGCGGCCGAAGTAGTTCGCAAGCGTAAATGGCCCGGCGCATCGGAAACGATGGCAAGGTCCTCGTCGCCCTGCGCTGGCGCTGCGTCCACGGACTGAGACAGGAGCACAGTTTTGAATGGGTTGAAGGTCGGGCTGGCGAGTTGCCGGTACACCGCCTCGTCAGTCGGCGCGATGGAAACCTGATGGGCGAGGAAGGCGCGGCGCGGGGTATAGGCCAGCCGGTAAACCCTGGTGATTCCTTCGGCATTCGGCGCTCCTGGCGCGCTGGGCGCGGACGACGCTTCTGCAGCCAGAGGGTTCGTCTCGGCTAGATCCTGTTGCCATGTGACGACGTACTTCACCCCCAACAGTTGCCAGCGAATGGATTCGGGCGCGCGCTCGACAAAACGCGCGTAGGTCGCGATCTGGTAGGGGGTGATGCCCCCTATCTCGCGATAGCGGTAGGCACAGCCGGCGTGGCCCGGCAGTTGGTAGACATCCTGGACGCGGAAGAAGACGTTCCGGTCCTGGGTGATGGGATCGAGCAAGGGATTGTAGGGATAGGTCTCGAACAGGGGCACGACGTTGAGCGGGCGGTTAGCGGCGAAAAGATCGAGGACGACCACGCTCACGCAGAGCGCCGGAATCCAGCGGCGGAGCGATGGGACGCGGACGCGGAAGGCAAGGAGCATGAGCGCTAGGCCAGCGCCGAGGGTCAGCACCCCCACGCGGTCGGGGAGGCGCTTCCAATCGCTCGGATCAAATCCCAGCCGCTTGAGGTACGTGACCAGGCCCAGGATTCCAATTGTCACGACAAAAAAGACGCTCCCCAAGCGGAGCAGGTGGTTCAGCCACTGGCGCGCGGGGCGCGCGAGCGGGCCGAGGAGGTGGTGTGCTCCGAATGCGGCAAGGACGGAGAGCGAGAAACTGACGACCAGCGCCAGGTGCTCCTGCCCCCGGAAGAGACGGAAGCCGGGGATGATCCAATAGGCGACGTCGTAGAGCACGCCTTTGGCACCGAAGGAGAGGATGAGGCTCGCGAGCGCCGAGGCGGCCCAGAAGCGGACCTCGGGGCGCCGCCGGTTGAGGGCGAAAGCCGCCAGGCCGAGCGGCAGCAGGCCGACATACAGGGGATGCCAATGGCTGACGAAGCCGGTGAGGAAAAATTGCAGCACATCTTCAAAGGGGAAACCGTGCGCAGCCTGGTCAAACGCGACCGCGGCGCGGGTGGAGTTGGAGATGAAATGGAGTGAAGGCAAAAGCGAGGCGGCAGTGAGCGCGGCCGTCAGCACGGTGAGCGCCGCCGCAAACGCGGCAAACGCGCCAAACCCCCACCGGGCCTGATGCGCGCGATAGGCGAAGTAGGTGATGGTGAGCAAGGCGACATACACAAAGGTCTGCGGGTGACCGGCGAGGAAGGCCAGCGCCAGCATGAAGGCGGCGAGGACGAGATCGCGCAGGCGGCGCGACGCGGCGAGGCGGCTTGAGAATAACAGCGCCAGCGGCAGCCAGGTATCTGTTTCCAGCGTGGCAGTCTGGAGGGGCGGGGAGCCGGTGAGGTAGCCGCCATAAGTGAAGACGAGCGCGCCGAGGAGCGCGGCGGCCGGACGCAGTTTCAGGGAGGAAAGAAAAAGAAAGAGAAAAAGAGAGAGAAAGAGATAATGGAACGCGGCTTCGGCGACGAGGGCCTCGATGGGGAAATGTCCCCACCCCCCGAGGCGCAGGAAGCCGAAGGTGAGCCAGACCGGCGGGTAAAAGATCTGCGCCTGCGGGTCGGCGTGCAGGGGATAGCCCGAGTTAAGACAATCTGCCCACAGCGGGAAGCGCCCGGCCGCCAGCGCGCGGTAGGCCAGGTCGCGGAAAACGCCAAACTGCATCGTGAAATCGCCAGCGGGGTAAGTGACCCGGTCAGCGAGGGAGGGCGCGGCGAAGCGCCAGAAGAACAAAGCCCAGGCGGCGATTAGCGTGAGGTACGGAGGAGCGCGTTTAAGTGATAGGGTGACGCGGTGACTGGGTGACACGTGACTCTCTGAAATCAACAAGGTGTTCCGATATCAATGCGATACGTGGATGGCACCCAACAGCAGTCTGTCGTCGGGTAGGCGCTGACCATTCAGCGTGACGGGTAATCGCTCCAGCGTCTCCCAACGGTACAGACCGACGAAGACCTGATAATCGCCGGGTGGAGCTTGAATGATCCGCCGCTCCACGATGATTTCGCCCAGGCTCCAGATCGAAGTCGGGTATTGGCCATCGAGCGGCTGACTGTCAGACTGCGCCACGATGTTTCCAGCGGCGTCTACGACATGGACGAACACAGTGTAATCCGCCTCAGGCGTGGCGCGCGCCTGCCAGTATAGAGCAGCTTGCAGACCTCCGGGCGCGGCCTCCAGAGTATAACCCGACAGACGGATTGCGTTCCCCAAATGCGCGTCGAGCGTGTGGGCTGGGGTGGAGGGGTCAGGCGCGAGGGGGATCTTGAACGTAGCCACCGTCGCCGCGTCTTCGCCAGTCACGGTTGGTACACGCGTCTGGTGAATCAAGTCGAAGACGCCCGTGATGAGCTGATAGGCCCCGGCGGGCGTGTCGGCAGGGATGGCGAAGCGGTAGCTCAATGGGATCACTTCTCCCGGTCGCCAGGCGTGCGCCCGATAGACCCCATGTAGCGGCCAGTCGTGAATCCCGGCCACGATCCCGCCGTTGCGGTCGAGAATCTGAGTGAAGATCTGAATGTCGTCCGGCAGTGGATATCGAGGCTGCCAGTAGAGGGTAATCGTTATGGGCTGGCCGGGCAAAAGGTCGGTGGTGTAGTATCCCGCCAGGTCGAGGCCATTTTGAAAAGAGGCCGAGGTCGGTTTGATTTGAGGCTGGCGGCCTGCCCAGCGCGCCGGAAAAGCGTAGGCAGCCACAACCCCATTCCTGGCGAAGATGGGATATGGATTGCCCGCTGGTTCAATGCTGGCCGGGAGTGGCGGCAGGAAATAGGCCACGCCATTTTTGAGGAGTACCCATTCGTCAGGAAGATAGCCAGCCGGGGGGCCTTCAAAGGTGGCTCGGTTCGGAGCAGCAGCGGAAACCACACTCACGCTCTCGCCAAGCGTGAGCGGCGGCTTCAGGCCGCCAGCGCGTTCAGGAAAATAGTTGGCCAGCAAAAAAGACAGCGAAGCGCGCTGATACTCGCTGGAGGGGAGGAGGACGCCTGAGTCGCGGTGGGCGGCGATGTAGTCGGCCTCGGCGATTTCAATGAGCGGCGTCTGCCATTCATAGCCCGGGACTGCATTGATGCGCGGCACGACCCGATAGGTGAAATCCCATTGGTTTTCTGCTCCAGCAAGCAGCACAGCGACTAGCACCGACGAACCAGCCCATGCCGGGAGGTGTGGCCGCGTCTCCAGCCATTGCCAGACTGTGGCGCAGCCCATGCCTGCCAGCATGAAGATGAAAGGCACCGCGCCAGTCAGCCGGTTGGCCGAGGGAAACAAGCTTTCAAATGTCAGGAGGTCGGGGACGAGCATCACTGCGGCGATGCTCGCCACAAATATCTGCGAGGCGCGTCGGGAGCGGAACATGGCCGCCGCCGCGAGGAGCAACCCCACAGAGAGGACCGGGTTGAGCATGGGGCGGCGCAAATAGGGGATATGGGGGACTTCCCAGTACACGCCCAGGGTCATGAGCTGATTGATCAGCTTGATCCCCAAAACTACCCTGAGGTCGAACTGGTTAGGGACCTGCGAGGCGCGCGCAAAAAAAGTATATGGCGCGCTTAAGAAGAGCAGCCACTGCGGCAGCGTCAGGACGATGAAAGTCAAGACCATCAGCGCAAGCCCGCGTCCGTGGGTGAGGGCTTGCCGCTTCGGCCACAGTGCGAGGAACAGCGCGACGCTCAGCGCCAGCGGGAAAACGCGAGCGACGATATAAGAATACTGACTCAGGCCGAGCAGCACGCCTGCCAGCCCAAAATCACTCCAACGTCCCTGGCGCAGGCCACGCCAGCAGGCGGCAACCACCATCAACTCCATCACCGGCAAGAGAGCAGTTTCATCTCCCAGGGTGTAGTACACGTTGAAAAAAGGGGAGAGGGCGAGGCCCAGCATGGCGATCACCCCGGCCCGCCGGGCAAAGCGCCAGCCTTGATCGGCGAAGACCTCGCGGCTGGCAAGATAAATGGCTGGGAATGCCAGGGCGCTGGCGAAAGCCGTGAGTCCCTGCAACGCCGCTTCGGTGAAGCCGAACACCACGAAGGTCGGCGCCTGCAGATAGACGAGGAGCGGATTGGGGGCAAACATGCTGTAAATGTAAAAAGGCCAGACACCTCGGCGCAGGAAGTCCAGGGCGTACAGCGCCACGCGCGGGGCGTCGCCGCTCAGGTGAGTGGGCGCGGCCAGGCTGCGTGCGAAGTGCACGATCAGGCTGAACAGCAGCCAAACCCATCTCCGCGATTGGGGACGGCAGAGCATGTTGGGCAGAGAAGGTCTAGCGAGTCCGGGGCGTCGATTGTTGATTTCTGATTGGCGGCTCATCTCGGTCAACAATCGGCGCGCTTCGCGCAAAGTCCGCAATGACTTTGGTCAATTCAGCCGGACGGTACAGGGGGATGTCGTGCACAGTGTCTTCGAACCAAAGGGTCTTCACAAGTGGCGAGGCCTGTTCGGCGCGGGCGACACCTTCGCGTTTTCGGGCGAGGAATTGTTCGGCGTTTTCGTCGTGCGGGGGCGGGGGGATCGCCGGGCACAGCAAGGCCGGGCAGCGCAGGCGCACGTACAAGTCGGAAGTTTTTTGCTCGTAAATGGCGTGGACAATCTGCATGTGATGGGGAATGGGCAAACGCCGCCGGACTGTATCGTCTTCGGCGATGAGGAAATTGGCGAGGATGATGCGCGCGGTTTCGTCTGAATAGAGATCGCCCAACCAGCCCTGGAGTTTTTCCAAAAACTCGTCGCGCGGCATCCCATCGAGGTCGGGCGGCCTCAGCATCCGCTCCGCTTTTTCCCACGTCATGCCCGGCGCCGAGCTCATCTCGGAGAACCCGCCATCCACGAGCACAATCCCGGCTGGCTCGGACGGACGCGCCACGGCATATTGCAGCACAGTGCTCGCGCCCCAACTGTGCCCGACGAGGATGGGTTTCTGCAGATCGAGTGTTTCGACGAAGGCGTGCAGGTCACGGACGATGGTGGGAAAGTCATAGCCGTCGTCGGCGCGGTCGGTGAGGCCGTGGCTGCGCTGATCGAGCGCGAGAACACGAAAGCCTGCGGCAGCCAGCCCCGGCGCAACGTAGTCCCAGATGTGCGCATTGGACGACAGGCCGTGCAAGAGTACCAGGGGCCGGCCCTCGCCGCCCCAATTGAGATAGTGGAAGCGGAGGTTATTGAGGAAAAGGTAGGAGTCAGTCGGCGACATTGTTGATTTCTGATTGTTGATCGTTGATTGAGGGCGCTAATCAGAAGTCAGCAATCACCAATCAAAAATCACTTGAGCAACTCGACCAGTATTTTCTCCGCCAATGGCGCGTTGGCCTTGCCCCGGCTCTTCCGCATCACCTGCCCGACGAACCACTTGAGCAGGGTGGGTTTGGCCGTGTACTGCGCGACCTGCTCGGGGTTCTCGGCGATGACCTGTTGCGCGAGGGCGCGGAGGGCATCGTCGCCGGAGATTTGCGCCAGCCCCTCGGCCTCGACCATGGCCCTGGGCGATTGGCCGGTTTCGATGACTTTCGGGATCAGGCCGACGCCGGTCTGCCGGGTGATGGTCTTGTGCTCGACCAATCGGATGAGCTCCGCGAGGTGCGCGGGGGTGAGGGTCAGATCGGCGGCGGCGAGGCCCTTCTCGTTGATCAGGCGCAGGACTTCGTTCTGCACCCAGTTCGACACCGTCTTTGGCTCGCCGCCGAACAGCCTGACCGTCTCCTCGTAATA
>DATDRS010000481.1:0-11132 GCA_035291605.1 Anaerolineales bacterium
GTCACCAGCCGTCCCGCATAACGGATGGCCGGGTATATGCTGGAACTGGAGGCGCTGAACCCGAGCGCCATGTTGCCGTCGTTATCTACCGCGAGGCTGCCCATCCAGCGATAGGTGGAGTCCGGCTGATAGGTGCCCTGCTGATAGACGACCGGCGTCCCGTTCGGGTTACGCAGCTCATACCACCGAATACCGGTGACCCCGCCGCTGGCGACCGTGTGGTTCACCCACAAAGACTCGATCCCATTGATGTTACGATATTGCAGCTGCATCATCAGCCGGTCGCCGAGCGTGTCCAGCTTCGCGCTGGTGCCAAGCTGAGGCACTCCCGCCTCCGAAGAGGGGAGGGTAAAAGGGGAGACGATCAGGTCAGTTGGGACGGTGGTGAAGGTGTAATTCGCCGGGGCGGCCCAGTTCACACGAAACTTCCAGAGATGCAGCACATCGTTTCCGCCAAAGGTGAAATTGTCGTCCATCGCCACGAAGAAATTGGGCGCGCCGCCGGGCGGCAAAGCCCCGCGCAGGTTGGCCGGCAGCATCACCTCGTCGTAGACCAGCGAGGGAATGTCAAAATGGACTTCTTGCAACGCCTGGCCGTTGATCAACGCGGTCCGGTTGAGCGCCCAGACGCGCACACCCTCGAACGGGCTGCTCGAGCCGCAGTCGCTGACGCAGTCGAACATGTTGGCGGACATGTAATAGCCGTCGGGCCACACGCCCAGCTTGGGATAGTCGGCCAGCCAGGGGTGAGAATCGTCGTCGGCGCGCAGCGCGTACAGGTACCAGCCCCCGGTAACCGGGTCGCCGGTTCTCGAGACGGCGATGCACTCATAATACGGGCCTGTATCCGTGTCCTTTGTGTCCCAGGCGAAGTCGGTGAGGATCCAGCGGTCGGCCATGGCGTCATACAGGACGATGGGGTCGCCAAAATTGCTGTCGTCGCAGGCCGTGTTTGTGCCGAAAAACAAAGTGTCGAAAGTGAGCGCAGTGAGGCGCGCGCCGGTCGCCTTGTTGAAAATGCCAAAGGCCGTGTTGACGGCCTGAACATAGTAAACCGGGCCGACGTCGCCGTTCGTGTCCGGCGGCCAGCCCGAGCCGCAAATGACTCCGCCGCAATCGCTGGTCAGGCTGAGGCCGTCAAAGTTTTCGAGAGGGGAGGGCATCGCGGCCAGCGGCATTTGGGTCTGGGCCAGGGCATCGGGAGGAGCTTCGTCCGCCTTGTCTTCTGGTCTGGATTCGGGGGGGTGAAGGCGGCGCCAGGGCCGCTGGATGTTTTCGTGTCTCAGTTCGGCCTGCGGCAACTGACGGAGGTCGGCGTCCAATACGACCGGGAAGACCGGCTGGCCGACATACGGCCCCTCAACCTCCGGTTGGGGCGCGGCAGGCGTCGTCACGACAGCCGCGGTTTCGTTCCCCTGGCCCTCCTGCGCCAGTGCAGAGGCTTGAACTGGCAGCGCCAGCGAGGCAACCAGCAGCAGTCCGGCGGCCAGCACTGCCAGGCCGCACCCGCACATCCTGAGCCAACGAACATTCGCGTGTTTCACAATCTCGACTCCTTGAATTCATGACTTGTTGCATCATACTCGAATTTAGCGCATCACGAAACCGTAACGATGCCTTCCAGATGACCAAAGGTAGGGGGCGGCAGCTGCCGCCCCTCCCTGCCGCCCCCTACTACGGCCGCCCCTACCTGCCGCCCCCTACCCAAGGCGCGCCTTGCCAATCGGCCTGAAGACCCTGAAGGGTCTTTGCCCCTCCCGCCCTCCGCCGTTATAATCCCTCCCACATCCATCCGCCGAAGGCATCCGTTGACGAAAAGAAACCGCCATGTTCAAAAAAGTCCTCATCGCCAACCGGGGTGAAATCGCGGTGCGCGTCATCCGCGCCTGCCGCGAGCTGGGCATCCAGACCGTCGCCGTGTACTCGGAGGTGGACCGCAACGCCCTGCACGTCCGGTACGGCGACGAGGCCTACCTGCTCGGCCCCGCGCCCTCGCGCGAGAGCTACCTGCGCGTGGACAAGATCCTCTCCATCGCGAAAAAAGCGGGAGCGGACGCGATTCATCCGGGCTACGGCTTCCTGGCCGAGCGCGAGGATTTCGCCCAGGCCTGCGCGGACGAAGGCATCGTCTTCATCGGCCCCAAGTCCTCGGCCATTGCAGCCATGGGCGACAAGGCCGTGGCCCGCGCCACCGTGCAGAAAGCGGGCGTCCCTGTCGTCCCCGGCACGGAGGGCGAAGGCGGCCTGCGGGACGAGGAGATCATCGCCATCGCGCCGCAGATCGGTTTCCCCCTGCTCATCAAAGCCACGGCGGGCGGCGGCGGCAAGGGGATGCGCGAAGTCAATTCGCTCGAGGAGCTGCCGGGGTTGCTCGCCTCGGCGCGACGCGAGGCCGAAGCGGCCTTCGGCGACGGCGCCGTCTACCTGGAAAAACTCATCACCCGCGCGCGGCACATCGAAATCCAACTGCTGGCGGACGAGTTCGGAAACGTGGTCCACCTCGGCGAGCGCGAGTGCTCGCTCCAGCGGCGGCACCAGAAAGTGCTGGAGGAAGCGCCCTCGGTCTTCATCGCCGACGACTACGACCTGCGCCGCCGCATGGGCGAGATGGCCTGTAAGGCCGCCGCTGCCGTAGGCTATGTCAACGCCGGGACGATTGAATGCCTGGTGGACAAGGACAGGAATTTCTACTTCATGGAGATGAACACGCGCCTGCAGGTGGAGCATCCGGTGACGGAACTGGTCACGGGCGTAGATATCGTCAAAGAGCAGATCCGCATCGCGCGCGGGCGCAAGCTGCGCTACACTCAGGAGGACATCATGCTGAACGGCGCGGCCATCGAGTGCCGCATCAACGCCGAGGACCCGTACAACCACTTCCTGCCCTCCACCGGGCGCATCACCCTCAGTCACCTCCCCACCGGCCCCGGCGTGCGCGTGGACACGGGCGTGTACGCGGGCTTCGAGATCACCCCCTACTACGATTCGCTGATCTCCAAGCTCATCTGCTGGGGCGAGACGCGCGGCGAGGCGATCCTGCGCATGCGGGGCGCGCTGGAGGAATATCGCCTGCTCGGCGTGAAGACCAACATCCCCTTCCACCAGTCCATCATGGACTCCCACCGCTTCATTGCCGGGAACTTCGACACCCGTTTCGTCGAGGAGCGCTTCAGCCTGAGCGAGGCCGAGGAGGCCAAAGACACCCGCCCGGAGATTGCCGCGATCCTCGCCACGCTCGTCGCCCACCGCGAAACCCGGCACGCGGCGCAGGTCGTCCAGCGCGGCGCGCGCGACACGAGCAATTGGAAGTGGGTGGGCCGCTACGAGCGGATGCACCGGTAACGTGCGGGGATACGCCGGTCGGCGAGCCTCCCGCCCTGCGCCATGACGCCGCCAGAGCGCCGTCTCGTTTTAGCCAGCCTCGTGCTCGTCGGCGCCGCGCTGCTGCGCCTCTGGCGGCTGGAGCAGGCGCCGCCGGGCTTCCACGTGGACGAGGCGTTTCACCTGCTGAGCGCGCAGAAGATCGCGCAGGGCCAGGCGTTTCCGGTCTACATCGTCGGCAACTATGGCAATGAGCCGCTCTTTGCTTACCTCTCGGCCCTCACGCTCACCTGCCTTGGCCCGACGATTTGGGCCGGACGGCTGGCCTCGGCGTGGGCCGGGTTGATCAGCCTCGCCTTCACCATTCGCCTCGGAGATGAGATGTTCCCCCGGACCGGCATGGGGACGCTGGCCGGTTTCGCGCTGGCGATGCTTTACTCTCATCTCCATTTCAGCCGCCTGGGCTCACAGCCGATCCTCGCACCCCTCGCGGCGGCGGGGAGCATGGCGATGCTCTGGCTGGGCGCGCGGACGGGAGACCGCCGGGCTTACCTCCTCGCGGGAGTCTGCCTGGGATTGGGCCTCAGCGCCTATCTTGCGTTTCGCCTGTTTCCGCTCGCGCCGCTCCTCGCGGGTCTGGGCCTGCTCTATGCCCGGCCCACCGGACGACGCTCCCTCCTTCTCGGCGGACTGCTGGCCGGCGCCGCCGCGTTGATCATCTATGCCCCGCTGGGGTGGTATTTCATTCAACACCCCGTCTGGTTTTTCAATCGCTTTACCCTGACGACCGATGCCACGCTCGGCGCAACTGGCTGGAGCCAGGCGCTGCTAGATCATACGCTCAGAACGATCAGCGGGCTGTTTCTCAAAGGCGACATGGACGGGCGGTACAACCTCCCCGCCCGCCCGGCGCTGGACATCATTCAGTTACTATGTTTCGTCGTAGGCCTGGGCCTTTGTGCGCGGCGGGCGCGGCAGCCGGAGAGCTGGGCGCTGCTGGCCTGGCTCGGCGTCGGTCTGCTGCCCTCGGCGCTTACCGAAGACGCCCCACAGTTTGGCCGGACGACGATGGCCCTACCGGCCCTCGCCCTGATGGCGGCCCGGGGCGCCTCGGCGCTCTGGGGCTTTGCGCGCTGGCCGGCGACGCGCGCCGTGCTCGTCGCGGCGCTGGCGCTCTCGGCGGCGCTGTCCGTGCGCGATTATTTCGGGCGTTACGCCTCTGCGCCGGAGACCTTCACGACGATGAACGGCGACGAGCTGGCGATAGCGCTCGCGCTGCGCTCTGCCCCGGCGGGCGCGCGCCTTTACGCCACGCCTTTACAACGCGACTATTACCTCGCCTATGTGGATCTGGCGAAGCAATTGGAGTTTCGCACCGAGGAACCGGGGAAAATTGACCGGGGCTACTGGTCCATTGAATACCTCCTCGGCCCGGAAGCCTATGAGCGCTTCGGGGCATTCAACGGGCGCGAGTGCCTGGTGCTGCCATCCGTCACCACAGCCCCCACGATGTACGCCGTGCTGACCGACGCCAACCCGGAGGCCCTGCCTGCGCTGCAGGCAGCTTTCCCTGCCGGGAGGCGCGCTCGCGCGACTGCGTATGGAGACCGGCTGGCTCTGGAAACTTATCAGGTCCCGGCCGGGCAGACGGCGCAGGTCATGGCCGCCACATCCCGCAACGTCAATTTCGGCGCGGTGGCCCAGTTGACCGGTTATACACTGGAGACCCAGACACTGAGGCCGGGCGACGAAATCCGCCTTAACCTGGTATGGAAAGCCGAGACGCGCACCCCCTCCGGCTACAAAATCTTTATTCACCTGATCGGCCCGCCCAAGAGCGACGGCAACCCGATCTACGCCCAGCACGACGCCGAGCCGTGCCTTAACTCGTACCCCACCTGGCAGTGGACGCCGGGCGAGTTGGTCGTGGATCGCTATTCCATCAGGATTCCGGCGGATGTGCCCGTCGGATCTTACTCCTTACAGGCCGGGTGGTACGAAGCCGTCGAGGGCGGCGAACGCCTCACCGCGACTGACGAAAGGCATCAGCCGCTCGGCGCTTCCGTCGAACTCGCGCAAATTCAAATTGCCCCGCCGTGAATGCTCACACGATGAAACTCCGCTGTGCGTGGCTGCGCTCCGAGCGCATTTGGGTCCCGCTGCTGCTGGCTGCGTTGAGCCTGATCTTTCTGGGCGACTTCCTCCGCCCGCCAGCCGGCCAGTACCTGGGCGGCGGCGACGTGACCAGCTTCTTGCTGCAGGGACTGCGCCTGGCGCGGAGCGAAGCCCTGGCCGGGCGGCTGCCGCTCTGGAATCCGTACCTCGCCAGCGGGCTGCCCTTGTGGGCTAATCCCGAATACGGCCTATTGTATCTGCCCAACTGGATCATGCTCGTGCTGCCGATCCACACCGGCCTGAGCTGGCTGGCGGCCTTTCACCTATTCTGGGCAGGTTTAGGGCTGTACGTGTGGGCGCGCCTGCACCGCTTGGGCGTGGGCGGCGCGCTGGTGGGGGCGCTCACCTTTTCGTATTGCGGCTTTGTCGTGGTGCGCGTCACCGAGGGCAGCCCAAACCTCATCGCCACGCTTGTCTGGGTTCCGTGGGTGTTGGCGGCCGTCGAACACAGCCTGCGGCGGCGCACGATCAAATCGGCGTTGCTGGCTGGCCTGCCGTTAGCGATGGGCGTCTACGCCGGCCATCCCGAAGCCGGATACCAACTCGGCCTGCTCGTCGGGTTGTGGGTGCTAGCCGAGATGGTCTGGCCGCCCGCGCCGGTCGCCTCGGCCCGCGAGCGCTGGGGCATCCCATTGCGGCAGCTCACCATCGCAGGCATCGCCGCCGTTGGCCTTTCGGCGGCGCAGTTGCTGCCCACCGCCGAATTGATCCTTCACTCGGTCCGCCGTGGTTCCCAGGGCTACGAATTCGCCAGCCAGTACAGCCTGCCTCTCGCTCACCTCATTTCCATCTTAGTCCCCAACTTCTTCGGCGAACCGGTCCGGTTGGGCTACTGGGGCGAGGATTGGCACATCGAATACATCTTGTACCCGGGCCTGCTGGCGCTCCTGCTCGTCGGTGTGGCCATACGCCACGGGAGCGGCGAGCGCAGCGTGCGGTTATGGTTGGGTCTGACCGTGCTGGGCTTGCTGCTGGCTCTCGGCCCGGCGGGCGGCCTGCACCGGCTGGCTTACGGGATCATGCCATTGTTCAGCCTGGCGCGCGCGCCCGCGCGATTCGGATTCTGGGCTATCCTTGCCGTCGCCAGCCTCGCGGCCTGGGCAGTGGATTATCTGATGCGCCATCCCGGCCAGTCATGGGGATCGCGCTCCACCCTTGCGCTTCTGGCTGGCGCCCCAGTCGGGTTGAGTGCCCTGGCGTTTCTGTTCTACACCCTCACGCCGAGGGAAGACGCCCGCGCTTACCACATCGGCACAGGGCTGCTGGCGATGGGATTGTTCCTGGGTTTAGGCGGCGCCCTCCTCCTGTGGCGGCCTCAAGTGTCGGCGCGAACTTTGGCCGGGCTGGCGGCGCTGCTCACGCTCGCCGACCTGTGGGGCTACGGCGGCCGGGAACTCCGGTTGACCGCCGAGGGGGAGGCCACCATGTGGGCGCGGGCCGCCGCGCTCATCGGCGACGCTAACCCCTCGCCTCCGCCTCGCGTGCTGACCTTCGGCATGAACGTGATCTTCGAAAGCAACGGGATGGACGTGGGCCTTGCCAGCGTGCGCGCCTACGAGCAGCTCATGCTGGCGGACTATCAGGCCTTCGTTGACTCAGCGCCCGACCCGCGCGCCACAACCTACGATCTGCTGAGCGCGACTTATCTGCTCATCCCCGCCGACCAGGAACAGTGGCGTAATGAACCCAGCCTGAAATATGTCGGCCCCGCCGACGACTTCGCCCTCTACCAACGCACCGCCGCGCTCTCGCACGCCTGGGTCGCTCCGCAAACGCAGACCGCCCGGAACCTGTCCGAAGTCCTCGCCGCCATCCACGCCCCCGCATTCAACCCGCGGGCCGTCGCTCTGGTCACTCAAGAGGCTGGCTGTCCCGCCGGCGCTGGCGGCGACGCCACCATCACGCGCTTCGAGCCGGACGCCGTCGCGCTCACCACGCACGGGAGCGGCCTGCTTGTGCTCAGCGAAACCTGGTATCCGGGTTGGGGGGCGACGCTTGACGGCCGGCCGGTCAAAGTGCTCAAAGCGGACGGGGCGCTGCGCGGTGTGTGCGTGCCGGACGGCGAGCACACGGTGACGTTTCGCTTCAATCCCCCCTCGGTCAAATGGGGCTTAGGCCTGACTGGGGTTACAATTATCCTGCTGGCGGGGCTGTTCGCCCGGTTCAAAGAGCGACCCGGGAGAGAGGGCTATTGATGAAATACGCGACGACGGTCAACGACAAGACGTACCTCATCGAAATCAACGACGACCGGCGGGTGGTCGTGGATGGCGTCGAATACACGGTGGACTTCGACAGCGTGAACGGCCAACCCGTCTACTCGCTGATCCTCGACGGCCATTCCTACGAAGCCTACGTCCAGGCGACCGAAGAGGGCTGGCAGGTCCTCCTGCGCGGCGACCTGTATGCCGTCAACGTCGAGGACGAGCGCGAGAAACGCTTGCGCGCGGCGGCCGGCAGCCTGATGGGGCCGGCCTCGGGCGAATTCAACCTCAAAGCGCCGATGCCCGGCCTGATCGTCGCCGTCCCAGTCGCCAAGGGCCAGGCCGTGAAGAAGGGCGACAACCTGGTCATCCTCGAGTCCATGAAGATGCAGAACGAGCTCAAATGCCCGCGCGAGGGGACGGTGACGCGGGTGAAGGTCAGAGCAGGAGACAGCGTGGAACAGAATCAGGTTTTGGTGACCGTCGCATAATCGTAGACGGTAAACTAAACCTGGATCTGGTCGCTAGAAAGGTGAGCCAATGCTTTACTTACTCAATCTTGAGCAAATGGAAGACCGTTGGATCGCTCATGCCCCCGCCCTGCCGGGGTGTTTCTCCAGCGCCGAGACGCGCGAGGCCGCCGTGGCCGCCGCGCCGCAGGCCATCGCCGACCACCGGGCCTGGCTCCGGGCGCACGGCGAAGAAGCGCCTGACGTACCGGTCCAGGTTGAGGTGGACGAAGTGCACCGGCGCTGGGGCGCCGATCTGGCCGACGTCGAGGCCAGCGAGGTCAACGCTTTCTTCGCCTCTGACCGTGAACCGCTCACCGGCCCCGAGGTGGCCGAGGCGCTGCGGCTCCTGGACTGGAACCGCGCGGACTTGATGGCCTCGATTGAGGGGTTATCCCCGGACGACCTCGCCCGCGAATTTGAACCGGGCTGGTCCATCCAGCGCATCCTCCACCACATCGGTCGCGCGGAGTGGTGGTACCTCGACCGGCTGTCGCTCGCCTTTCCGCGCGAGGACGTGCCCGAAGACGCCTCTGCCCGGCTGGAGAAAGTGCGCTCTTACTTCCTCACGGTCGTGCCTACCCTCGTCGGCGATGACCGCCTGGCCGAGACTGAGATGGAAACCTGGTCGCCGCGCAAAATGCTTCGCCGCGCCTTGTGGCACGAGCGCGACCACACGCAGCATATTCTTCAGTTTCGCCAAAAACTCAGGTGACGGGTGACGCGATGGGTCGTTTCCATGACTCGTCACTCGTCTCTGGCCACTCGTCACTCAGGAGAAGCCTGTGACCAAACCACATTTCATCCTTCAGGCCCTCCGCGCTTCCGCCGAAGAGTTGACCCACGAATTACAGCGCCTGCCCGAGGACGTAACGACCTGGCGGCCGGCGGAAGGCGAATGGTCTCAGCACGAATGCCTCACGCATCTCTGGATCTGTGAGCGGTACATCTTTCTGCCCCGGATGCGCCGGATCGTCGCGGAAGATAACCCGGCGCTGCCGCTGGTGGACGAGGTCGCGCTGATGCAGCGCGAATGGAATCCCCGGCGCCCCCGCGCCGAGCTGCTCAAGGAATTTCTCGCCGACCGGGCCGAGGAAATGGCTCTCCTCGAACAGGCCGACTGGGCGCGCCCCGGCGCGCACGCGGCGCGCGGCCCGATCACGCTTGGCTGGGTGGCCGACTACACGCTCGCGCACACCTTCGAGCACATGAGCCAGATGATGCGCGTGCGGTTGAACTACGAAACGCGGGCTGACAAGTAAAGCCGCTTCGCCTATGTCTGAAGCCTTCGCTCACATCATCGAATACCGCGCCATCCTGATGGATAACTTCGCACGCCAACCGGCGGAACTGGTCGCATTGATCCATGCCCTCCCGGAGGCCGACGCCCACTCCCGGCGTGTACCGCAGGGTCACAGCCTGCACCAGGTTGTGGCCCATGTGCGCGAGGTCGAGGTGCAGGCTTTTCTCCCGCGCCTGCGCCGCATCCTGGCCGAGGACCGCCCCATGCTTGAACCCTATACCTCGCCTGAATGGACCTCGGAGGCTTACCAGGCCGACGAGCCGCTGGCGCAGATGCTGGACGACTTTGCCCGCGCCCGCGCGGAGGCCGTGGCCCTCATGCGCTCCATGACCCTGGCGGATTGGACGCGCTGCGGTTTCCACCCGCCGGCCGGCTGGCGCACCGCGCAATGGTGGATCGAGCGCATCTACCGCCATGCGCGCGCGCATGTGGCGCAGATTCGCCAGGCGGTCACGGCGCAGTAAGTTTTGGCCTTTCCGCTGGGTTCCTGATATCGCTCCCGCCGGCATGCTCGCGCCAACTCCCCTCACCAGAGCAATTCTCTCGCACGGTTTGCGCGTCTTGTCCCGGCGCGATCCGGCGCTGGGCCGTGTCCTGAAAGAGATCGGCCCCCCGCCGATGTGGAATCGCAAGCCAGGGTTCCCGACGCTTCTGCACATCATCCTGGAACAGCAGGTGTCGCTCGCCTCGGCGCAGGCGGCCTTTGACCGGCTGTCCGCCGCGGCCGCGCCGCTCACCCCGGAACGCTTTCTCCAGCTCGACGATGCCCGGCTCAAAGCGATTGGCTTCAGCCGCCAGAAGATGGCCTATGGCCGCCATCTCGCGCAATCCATTCTCGAAGGGCGCTGTAATCTAACCGCGCTGAGCCGAATAGACGACGAATCGGCGCGGGCGGAACTGCTCAAACTCAGAGGGATCGGCCCGTGGTCGGCGGATATTTACCTGCTCATGGCGCTGCGCCGCCCGGACGTGTGGCCGAGCGGCGACCTGGCGCTGGCCTCGGCGGCGCAAAAAGTGAAGCGCCTGCGCTCACGCCCCACGCCCGACGAACTTGACGCGTTGGGCGAGGCCTGGCGGCCCTGGCGCGCGGTTGCGGCGCGGGTGTTGTGGCACTATTATCTGAGCGAGCGCGCCCGCAAGCACTCGTCCAGCCAGCGGGTTTCGGCCTCCGAAAGAACAGGCGGCGGAGGCGGGCGGCGGTAGTCAATCAGCAGATCGTAGCGGCCATCCTCGTAAAGCGTCGCCACACACGCGCCTAAGTCCAGGGGCGCATCCGGGTCGGGTTCGCGCAGCGGCGTGGGCAGGACAGGTAACGTGTCCGCAAGCTGCAGAGGCCACAGTTCGACCCTGGGACGGCGGTCGGCGCGGCTGAGAGCAATGAGGTAAGGCGCTGGGGGGACCTCCCGCCCCGTCAAGTGGCGTTCGCCGCCGCGCAGCAAATCAACTTCCAGCAGGTGGGCCGACGAGCGCAGCAGGTCGCGCCGCTTGCGCTGATAGTCGTGAAAGGCGTCGTGATTGCGCCGCTTGTTGACGGGTGAGAGGATTTCAATCGCCGTGACCAGTTCCAGGGCTTCCGTCGTCCGAATCTCCACCGAATACAGGCGCAGAGGCATTTCCATC
>DATDRS010000482.1:0-13570 GCA_035291605.1 Anaerolineales bacterium
AACCTGCCGCGCGTTGAATGAAAGACCACGGCCTTCGGGCCAGCGGCTGGTCGGCTGATGACCCGGCCCCGCGGGGCGCAGCCGGTGACGCCAAAATTGCGAGGCTAAGCTTGTAGAAATCTGTGGTCGAATCTTTCGGACCCGGGTTCGAGTCCCGGCATCTCCACCAGGACGAAGAGCCATCAGGATGATCCTTGTTGGCTCTTCGTCTTTAAAGCCCCCTCCCCTATCACCGATCTCCGCCGACACGCCTGTACAGAAGAGCGCATCCGAAGAAGAAGTGCGCCCGCGCCTGTATTTCGGGCAGGCGCGCGGCAAGTCCACAGTTCACGCCTGACCCAGCTGAGCGACATCCACGATGTTCGGCGCGAAGTCGGCGAGGATGACGGGGGGAACCCGGATAGGCCGAAGCGTCTCGCGGTCCACCCACACGTAGAGGGAGTTGACGCGCGCCAGGACCGCGCTATCCGAGGCGCGTGTGACCAGGTAATGCCGGGTCCCGGTGGCCCGTCGAATGTCGTAGGCCCACGTCGCCACTTCAACCTCGTCGCCGAAGACCGCCGATTGCCGGTATTCGATGCGGTGGCGGCGCGGGAGGATGGCAAAGCCGGCCTCCCACATACGTTGAGACGGCCAGCCAAAATGGTCCCCGACTTGAAAGCCGCAATCCTCCACATACAAAAGGTAATTAGCATTGTTGACGTGGCGCACGCCGTCAATTTCGGGCCAGAGCACGCGCCGCCGCATCTTGAAGGTGCCTGGCGGGGGCGGCGGAGGCTCCGGGAACGGGTCAGGCGGCGAGGCCGGGGGCGGCGCGCCTTCGGGGAAAAAGGCGGCGATCATGTCCTGAGGAACCAGGGCGGGCTTACCCGTCGCGCTGTTCACGTAACCCCAGTCGGTGTTCGCCCGCGCCACGAGTTCGCCTGAGGCGGCATGATATAACTCGTGCATGCGCCGAAAGCGCACGCGCCGGTAGTCAGCCACCCAGGTTTTTACGCGCACCGAGTCGCCATAGCGCAGCGGTCGCAAATATTCAATGTCGGTCTCGCGGACGAGCCAGAGGCAGCCCAGGGCTTCATAATGCGCGAGATCGTAGCCCGCCGCGGCGGAGGCGTCGAACGTGGCCTCCTGCATGTAGCGCAGGTAATTGGCGTTGTTCACGTGCCCGTAGGCGTCGCACTCGTAATAGCGGACGCGGAAAATGCGTTCGTGGATCAGGGGCATAGGTTACGCAACTCTCGCCGCCTGCGCGGTCCGCGCAATCGCTCGCAGATGCTCCGGCGTGGTGCCGCAGCAGCCGCCGATCACTTGCGCGCCGACGGCGCGCCATTGGATGGCGGCCTCGCCCATCATCGCCGGGGTCACGTCGTAGATCGCCGCGTCGTCGTCGCCCATGCGCGGCAGCCCGGCGTTGGGCTTCATCCAGATGGGCTTATCGGTGGCCGTGCGCATGGCCTTCAGCGCCTCCAGATTCTCGTCGAGGCTGCGCCCGCAGTTGACGCCGATCACGTCCACGTCGAGCGCGGTGAACTCCCGCGCCACCTGCGCGGGCTGCACGCCCATCATCGTGTGGCGGCCCATATCGAAACTGAAGGAGCAGATCAGCGGCAACCGTGTGACTAAGCGCGCGCCCTCGACCGCCGCAGCAGCCTCGGCGAGGTCAAACTGGGTCTCGATCAGGAGCAAATCCGCGCCGCCCTCCGCCAGCCAGCGCGCCTGATCGGCATAGGCTTTGACGGCGTCACCCCGCGTCAGCGGCCCCAACGGCTCAAGCAAATGCCCGGTCGGCCCCATGGATCCGGCCACCAGAACCGGCCGGCCGCCGCTCGCCCGGCGCGCCAGTTCCACCGCACGCCGGTTGATCTCCGCGGCGCGCACGTGCAGGTCATTATGCTCCAGGCGCAGCGCCGTGCCGCCGAAAGTGCTGGTGAGCACGATGTTCGACCCGGCCTCGATAAAGTCCCGATGGAGTCGCACGATGGCCTCGGGGTTATCGAGCACCCATTGCTCTGAGGCCATGCCGCGCATCAGGCCACGGGCCTGCAAGTTGGTCCCCGTCGCCCCGTCTGAGACCAGGATTTCGCCGGAGCGGAGACGATCCAGAAATGATTGAGACATGCGTCGCTTCCCTTCACTGTGAATATGGCGACATGATAGTCGAGGTCAGCCAGTTTTTCAATTTGACCTTTCAGGGGAGGGAAATATACTTGCCGGGCAAATTCACCTCGGGTTGAGATGGCAATGGATACACTGGTCATCGGCGGCGGCGTCATCGGCGTCTGTTCGGCCTATTATCTGGCTGAGCGCGGGCAGTCAGTCACGCTGGTCGAGCAGGCCGACATCGCCGCCGGCAGTTCATACGGCAACGCCGGGTTAATCGTCCCCAGCCACAGCGTCCCGCTGGCCGCGCCGGGCGCGCTGTCGCGCGGACTGAAGTGGCTGCTCGACTCCGAAAGCCCGTTTTACATCAAACCCCGCTTCGATTTCAAGTTGTTCGAGTGGCTCCTGCGCTTCAGCCTCGCCGCCCGCGAAGGGCCGATGCGCCGGGCCATCCCCGCGCTGCGCGACCTGGGCCACCTGAGCCTCGCGCTTTACGATGCGCTGGCTGCCCTCGATGGTTTTGAGTTCGGCTACCAGCGTAAAGGCTTGCTCGCCATTTACCGGACTCGGAGCAGGCTCGCCGCGGGCGTGGAGGAGGCTCACCGGCTGAACGAATATGGCATCACGGCGCAAGCGCTGGACGCCGCGCAGGTGCGCCAGATGGAGCCGAACGTGCGCGAGGGCGTGGTGGGCGGCGTGTATTACCCCGGCGACACCCATCTGCGCCCGGCCGATTTTGTGCGCGGATTAGCGGGCCTGGCCGAGAAAAAGGGCGTCCACATCTGCCGTGGAACGGAAGTGCTGGGGTTTGAGGTCTCCGGTCGGAAGGTAGCGGCGGTCAAAACCACGCGCGGCGACTTCCATCCCGTTCAAGTTGTGCTGGCGGCGGGGGCGTGGTCGCCGGTCGTCGCGCGCGACCTCAGGCTCAAAGTCCCGATCCAGGCGGCGAAAGGATACAGCATTACCATCAGACGCCCCGAACAATCTCCGACGATCCCCCTGCTCCTGGGCGAGGCGCGCGTGATCGCCACGCCGATGGGTGACGTTCTGCGTTTCGCGGGGACGCTCGAGCTGGCCGGGCTGGATTTCTCCATCAACCGGCGGCGGGTGGCGGCGATTGAGCGCGCGGCGCGCGAGTATATGCCGGGGCTGGAGCGCCTGGAGCCGCTCGAAATCTGGCGCGGCCTGCGCCCGTGCACCCCGGACGGGCTGCCGATGATCGGGCGGGCGCGCGAGTTCGACAACCTCATCTTCGCCGCCGGTCATGCGATGCTGGGCATGTCACTCGGCCCGGCGACGGGCAAGCTCGTGACGCAGGTGGCCAGCGGCGAGAAACCGGACGTAGACTTGAGGCCTTTCCGGCCGGAGAGGTTTAACTGATTCGCGGCGGAAGCCCGTTTTCTGCGAAAAAAACGGGCTTCTCGCAATTTGATTTTTTAGGTCAGAGTAATATACTTCTGGCGGCAACCAGATCGCCCGACTCACGCCCGGAGTGTGCACGCAAAGGTTGTCAGGTCGCCTGCCGTCCCTTCGACTGCGCGGCGGGCACGCTTCGCGTGAGCGGAGCAAAGCGCAGTCGAAGGACGCCCGCCGCTCCGCTCAGGGTGCGGCTGACATGTTTTGCGTGCACACCACACGGAGGCCGCGTTGACACGCTTATTCTTTGCCACAGATGTGCACGGCTCGGAAATTTGCTGGAAGAAATTCCTGAACGCGGGCAAGTTCTACAACGTGGACGTGCTGATCCTGGGCGGCGACATGACCGGGAAGGCGCTGGTACCCATCACGCAGCTGCCGGATGGCCGTTACAAGGCGACGCTCCTGCAGCAGCAATTCCTCCTCAACACCGAGGACGAGGTGCGCGACATGGAGAGGCGCGTGGGCAGCCGCGGCTATTATCCCTTCCGCGTCACGCCGGAGCAGTTGGCCGAATTCGAGGCCGACCCGGCCAAAGTGGACGCCTTCTTCCACCAGCAGATGCTGAGCGTGCTGGAAAAGTGGATGGGGCTGGCCGACGAAAAGCTGAACGGCTCAGGCAAACGCTGCTACGTCTGTCCGGGCAATGACGACTCGCCTGAGACCGACGAAGCTGTCCTCCGCTCAAAGCACGTCCAGTTGGCCGAGGGCAAGGTGGTGGAGCTTGGCGACGGGTTCCAGATGGTCAGCACTGGCTGGGCGAACATCACTCCCTGGAAAACCTACCGCGAACTGTCAGAGCCGGAGCTGGCGGCCAAGCTCGAGGCAATGATCCCGAAGGGCGGCGACATGCGCAAAATGGTCTTCAATTTTCACTGCCCGCCCTACGGCTCGAACCTGGACGAAGCGCCCGAGATTGACGCAGACCTGAACGTCAAGGAAGCCGGGCGGGCGCTCGTCCCCGTGGGCAGCACCGCCGTGCGGGACATGATCATGAAATATCAGCCGCTCCTCTCGCTGCACGGCCACATCCACGAGGGCAAAGGCACGGCCCGGCTCGGCAAGACGTTGTCCATCAACGCCGGGAGCCTCTACGAGCAAGGGGTATTGCAGGGCGCGCTCGTCGAGCTTGATGCGCGTAAAGGCATCAAAAGTTATACGTTGACCACAGGATAGGAGGTGAAAATCCCAGATCCCAAGATCCCAATCCCCAATCTCTAATCTCCAGTTCCTAATTACTATTCATCTCAGAGGAGGAGACTGCCATGAGTGAATCCACGCTCTTTCTTCGCAAGGCGACCGGCCTCGTCCGCTCGTGGTCGGTGTTCGACGCCTTCATCTACGCCTTCTTTTCCATCAACCTGGTCACCCTCGGGTTCTACATCATCAGCCAGATGTACTTCTTCGAGGGCGGCCTGATCCCGGCGCTGGTCATCAGCGGGATCATCATCCTCGCCGAGGTGGTCGTCTATGCCGGGCTGATCGCCGTGATGCCGCGCGCGGGGGGCGACTACGTGTGGCAGAGCCGCATCCTCGGCGGCGGCCTGGGGTTCGTGCTGGCCGTGACGGGCTGGTGGTTCATCCTCTGGTTGTGGACGCCGCTCTACGCCGACATGCTGCGCCACATCTTCTTCGTGCCGCTGCTGGGTGTGCTCAGCCTGAAAGACGCCGCACTCTGGTTTGCCGGCGACGCCAACGCCTTCTTCCTCGTCTGTGTGCTCACCGCCGTGTTCGTCACGATCATCATCGCGCTGGGCATGAAAACCTACGCCCGGATGCAGAAGTTCTGTTTCTGGGTCGGCAACGCCGGGCTGCTCGTCGTCTGCCTCTTCCTGCTCTTGAGCAACAACGACGCCTTCCGCGCGGGGTTGGAGGCCAACGCGACCAAATACTTCGGGGCCCCGCCGGGAGTGTACGAGGCCACACTCGCCGCAGGCGAGGCCGCCGGGGCGATTACTCCGCTAATGGGCGGGTCGCTGACGGCGATTTTCCTCGCCATGCCCTACCTCGTCTTCTTCAATCTATGGCCTAACTGGGGTGCAACGCTCTACGGCGAGGTCAAAGGCGCGGATGATTTCAGGCGGAACCTCCAGGGCATGGCCTGGGCGCTGATCGCCACCACGCTCTTGGGCGTCATCTTCTTCCTGCTGGTGAACAAGACCATCACCTGGGACTTCTACACCAAAGCCAACGCAGCCTACTGGAGTTACCGCTGGGGTTTCAGCGAGTCTGCGCCGCCGATGGGCTCCGTGTGGCCCTACCCTGCCATGCTGGCGATGTTCGTGACGACGAACCCGTTCCTGCAATTCGTCGTCCTGCTGGCGATGAGCATGTGGTTCTTCGGCTGGGCCGGGACGGTGTTCCTCTCCTCGACGCGCGTGATCTTCGCCGCGGCGTTTGACCGGCTTTTGCCGGAAGCCGTGGCGACGATTGAACCCCGCACCCGCACGCCCATCTGGGCCTTGGCCCTCATGATCGTGCCGGGCCTGATCGTGTCCGCCCTGTACGTGTATAACGTGGCTAATTTTGCCAGCCTGACCCTGGCCTCCACGCTGGTCATCGCCGTGACTTACCTCGGTTCGACCGTGGCAGCCATCTTATTGCCCTATACCAAAAAAGACCTGTACGAGGCCTCGCCCATCGCCAAATACAAGGTCGCGGGCGTCCCGCTCATCACGGTGGCAGGCGTGATCTTTGCGCTGTTCCTGGTCTTCCTGCTCTACCAGTGGCTGCTCGACCCGAACGCCCTGTACGGCATCGGCTACAGCATCAACGAGAACGGATACAAGAACGGCACCTCGCTCGTCTTCATGGGTGTCATGTATCTGCTGGCCGTGATCATTTACGTCGGCGCCAAGATGTACCGCAAGAATCAGGGCGTTGATCTTGATCTGGTGTACAAAGAGATTCCAGTCGAATAATGCGCAATGTCGTAGGGGCGACCGGCCGGTCGCCCCTACCCAGCCTTATGCCCATCCTCTCCGACGCCCAAGAAGAAGCCATGCGCCTCATCGCCGAGGCTGCCGCACGGGGCCTCACCCTGCGCCTGCTCGGGGGATTGGCCGTGCGCATGCACTCGCCCAGCGCAACCCACCGCGTGCTCGCGCGCCAGTACCCCGACCTCGACTTCGCCTCCGCCGACAAGCGCGCCTACAAAATCGAAGCGCTGATGGCGGAGCTCGGCTACGAGCCACACAAGACGTTCAACCTGCTCAACGGCGACCACCGCCTGCTGTTTTTTGACCCGGCGCACGAGCGGCAGGTGGACATCTTCGTCGGCAAGTTTCACATGTGCCACACCATCCCGTTTTCCCTGCAGCGCTTCACGCTCGACCTGTTCACCCTGCCCCTGGCCGAGCTGCTCCTGACCAAGATGCAGATCGTGCAGATGAACGAGAAGGACGTGCGCGACCTGTGCGCCCTGCTGCTCGACCACCCGTTTGGCGAGGATGACACCGAGACAATCAACCTGCCCCACCTCGCCAAACTTTGCGCCGACGACTGGGGCCTGTGGAAAACAGTGAGTCTGAGCGTGCAAAAGGTGCGCGACTTCTCTGACGCTTACGAACTAGAGGGCGAGAAGAAGCTCACCCTCGTCGAGCGGCTCAACGTCCTGCGGGCGGCGCTGCACGAAACGCCAAAGAGCCTGAGATGGAAGGCGCGGGACGCCATTGGCGAGCGGGTGCAGTGGTACGAACTGCCGGAAGAGGTGAAGCGGGGGTGAAGCATGCCGCCTATCGCATGTGGCCTATAGCGTATTGCGTATTCCGTTTCACGGTCCAGTGACGGTCTGTCGCAACTGACGCCGCTCCCCATTTCCAAGCCTCGTCTTTCCCCCCAGGTGAGAACAGGGGCCTGACGATTTTGGGCTACAATTGCCCGGCGTCGCCATGCGCGTGCGCCGCCAAATCGCCGCGCCGAAATAACATATACCGGCAGCTGCAGGTTACACGGGAATGTCACACCACAAGCGGAATACAAATCATCTATGACGCGAGCTATCGGGATAATCGCAAAAGGCCTGGCGCAGGATTGGCTGCTGCTGACCATCGGCGGAGTGCTGCTAGCCGTCAACGTGGATCTTTTTCTGGCCCCCTCCAAAATCGCCCCTGGAGGCGTTTCGGGCATGGCCATTATCCTCAATCATTTCACCGGCTGGCCCATCGGCGGCATGATGTTGGTGCTCAACCTGCCCTTGCTGCTGCTGGGTTTCCGCAACCTCGGGCGCTTTCAATTCCTGATCCGGACGCTGTACGTCGTCCTCCTCTACAATCTCGGCGCCGATGTCTTGCGGCAGTGGTTACCGGCTTCCGGGGTCACCGCAGACCTCACCTTGAACGCCATCTACGGCGGGGTGCTCGGCGGGATCGGCACGGGCCTGGTTTACCGCGGGGGCGGCACCAGCGCCGGGACCGGCATCCTGGGCCGGGTGCTGCAGATCCGCACCGGCGTCCCGGTCAGCCAGGTGTACGTGCTCACCGATGGCGGCGTCATCCTGGCCGCCGGGCTGGCCTTCGGCTGGGAGCGGGCCTTGTATGCGATGGTCGCGCTGTTTGTGTGGGGGCTGACGGCCGATTACGTGCTGGAAGGCCCCAGCGTGGTACGCACGGCGTTCATCGTGACCGACCACGCCGATAAAGTCGCGCGAGCCGTGCTAGACCAACTTGGCCTGGGGGTGACCGCCTGGCCCGCTCAAGGCATGTTCACCGAAAGCTCGCACACGGTCCTGTTCTGCACCGTCAGCCGCCCGGAGGTCAACGCCCTGCAGGCGGTAGTGATTGAAGCCGACCCGCAGGCGTTTGTAGTGATCGCGCACGGCCACCAGGCCAGCGGCGGCGTCATCCGGCAGTCCACGCGAGGCAACGGTGCTCAGGAAGCCCTCTGAAGAACCAGCGCGCGGGACCAAAGCCAAGGGCGCTCCCCGCGTAGGAAAACTGCTGCGCCGTTGGTCGCCGGCTCAGAACGAGGGCCTGGAGACGCTTTTGGAGAGCGAGCAGAAACTGCGCGAAGAGTTAGACAAGCGCACCGCGGAGGCCAAGACTAAACTCGTCGGCGCCCTGCGGGTCATTCAGCCTGTCAAAGCCGACATTGTGTGTTTTGGCATGGTGGTCCCGGCCGTGTTGCTCGTCGTAGACCAACTGCCCGAATACAACACGGGCGGCCTGGTCAAACAGGCCGCCGAGTTTATCTCCGACGACGCGGCCATCCTTGCCTGCCTGATGCGCGGCTGGAAGGTGCGAAGCGCATTGATTGGCACAACGCTCGGCAACGACATGCGCGGACGCGCCACCCGCCAAGAACTAAAGCGGTTGGGCGTGATCAACGATCTGCGCCTTTCGCAGGACATCACCACGTCCTACGAAGTCGTGGTCTCCGACCGGGCTGGCGCGCGCACCTATTTTTGGGAACGCAGTCCCGAGCTGCTCGCCACGCTCGACCTTGCCGACCTCTCGCTGATACGCGGCGCGAAATTGTTGTACGTGGACTGGTACGACGGCGATCACGTCCTGCGCGCCGTGGATGAGGCGGCCAAACGCAAAGTCTCGGTGTTCCTCAACCTGGAGCACGGCCACCTCGACACCGGCATCCTCCAGCGGTACGCGACGCGCGCGAGAATTGTGCAGGCCGTGACCGACCCGGCCCAAAAAGAAGACCGCGACCCGGTCGAAGTGATTCACAAACTGCTGGACGCCGGAGCAGAAACCGCGATTGTCACGCTGGCCAGTGAGGGGTGCGTGGCCGCTCGGCGCACGACCGGCGAAATCATCCGCGCGGCCGCGCCCAAGATCGAAATGATTGACGCCAATGGCGCCGGCGCGACCTTCTCCGCGGGGATTGCCTATGGCCATCTCAAGCGCTGGTCACTCGAGGACTCAGTTCGGTTTGCCGTCGCCGCGGCGTCGCTGAAATGCACCGTCGTCGGGCCGCGCGCCTTTCCCGTCCCGGCTGTGAAGCGACTGGCAGATACACTCGCGGTGAAGCGGATGCACATCACTCCACGATGACTCTCCCGCGCAGCATCGCCGTCTGGCCCTGAAAGCCGTGTTCGCCGGGCTGATCGGGCGTAAACTCCAGCGCCGCTCTTCCCCCTCCGGGCATGTTTGGTCTTCCACGCGCGCTGCATTGGGCGATATTGCTTTTCCCCTGCGTTAGTGGTATAGTCCAAATTGGTATACACCAATTACAAGAGACTGTGGTTGTGCTCACGTTACCCTCGATTGAGCGCCCCGTCCGCCGGGCCGAAATAACGGCGCCGCTCTACAGCCAGATCGCCGACAACCTGCTCGACCAGATCGAGTCGGGCAAACTGGCGCCCGGCGACCGCCTGCCGCCCGAACGGGACCTGAGCCAGCAGCTGGGCGTGAACCGGCTGACGCTCCGGCGCGCCTTGCGGGTGCTGGAGAGCCAGGGGCTGCTCGTCCGCCGCCAGGGCGCGGGCACGTACATCGCCGAACCCAAGATCGAGCGGGAGGCTGGTCAACTCATCTCCTTTACCAAAGGCATGACCCGGCGCGGCTATAAACCAGGCGCGAAAGTCATCCAGTGCGCCCAGCGCCCCGCCGAGGCTTCGGCGGCGCGCCACTTGAAATTAAGAGTGTCGGCCTTGGTGTATGACATCCACCGGCTGCGGCTGATCAACGGCGAGCCGGTGCTGCTGGAGCGGTACCTCATCCCGGCAGCGCGGTTCCCCGGCCTGGACAGACACAACCTGGCGCACCGGTCCATGTACGAAGTCCTGGAAAAAGAATATGGCGTGGCGGTGAGCCAGGCGCGGCAGACGCTGGAGCCGGTCGTCGCCGCAGAGTACGAGGCCGAGCTGCTGTGCGTCGAGCCGGGCGCGCCGCTGATGCTGGAGCGCCGCCTGTCGTTCGACCAAAGCGGCCGCCCCGTGGAGTACGGCAAAGACCTCTACCGGGGAGACCGTTTTCGGTTTGTCACCGACATGGCATCTCTGGATTTATGAGATGGGGCCATCTACACACAGAAAGGCAGCCGCATGATTTTCAACTGGGCCACCCTCCTCGCACCCGCGCAGGTGGAGCGCATTCACGACGCCTCGCTCGAAATCCTTGAGAACGTCGGCCTGCTCGTGCGCAACGAAAGGGCGCGCAGCTATTTCGCCAGACACGGCTGCCAGGTGGACGCGGAGACGGAGGTCGTCAAGTTTCCGCGCGCCATTGTCGAGGAGTGCCGCCAAGCCTATCCGCCCAAATTCACTTTTCATGGCCGCGAGCCGCAGTACGACCGGACGCTGCCTGACGACGCCCCAGTGATCGTCACGGCCAGTTCCGCGCCGAATTTGATTGACCCGGCGACGGGCGAGGAACGCCGGTCCTATTCGGACGACATCGCCCGCATCGCCCGGCTGATCCACGAACTCCCCGGCTACGACGTGTTCTCCATCTCGACCCTGGCGGAGGACGCGCCCCTCGACCAGTATTCGATTACCCGCCTCTACCCCACCGTCAAAAACTGCCTCAAACCTATCCGCTGCAGCGCCCTCAACCATGAGGACGCGGACGCGATTCTGAAGCTCGGCGCGATCATTGCCGGGAGTGAAGACGCCTACCGCGCGCGCCCCTTCTTCACCCACCACTACTGCCCGGTGGTCTCACCGCTGGCGATGGACTTTGACTCGACCGAGATGCTGATGTACTTCACGGAGAAGGGCTTTCCCAATTTCGGCAGCATCGTCCCGAACGCGGGCATGTCCTCGCCGCTGACCTTGCTCGGCACGCTGGCGCAGGGCAACGCCGAGTTCCTGGCGTGGTCGGCGCTTCAGCAAATGATCCGCCCCGGCACGCCGCTCGTCTACAGCTTCCTCTCCACCGTGGCCGACATGCGGCGCGGGGCTTACGCGCCGGGCGGCATCGAATGCGCGATGCTCAGCATAGGTCATGCGCAGATGGCGCGCTTCTACAACGTCCCCAATGGCGGCTACATCGGGCAGACCAACGCCAAGATCAACGACGCGCAGTCGGGTTTCGAGACCGGGATGGGCGCGCTCGCCGGCCTGCTCGGCGGGATGCACATGCTCAACATGGGCGGCCTGCTCGACGCGCTGATGTGCTTCGACTTCGCCAAGGCGGCCATTGACGACGAGATCGCCCTGATGCTCAAGCGCACCCAGCGCGGCTACGAGTTCAGCGAGGAAAACCTCTCGCTCGACGTGATCGCCGAGACCAGGCCGAGCGGCACGTTCCTCGACAAGCCGCAGACGTACGAGCTGATGAAGACCACCGGCTTCCTGCCGGAGATCGCCGACCGCGACCCGCGCAACCGCTGGACGAAGCGCGGCGCGTTGGACACGCAAGCCCGCGCGATGAACCGCGTGCGCGAAATCCTCACCGGCAATTACCCCTCCTTCATCTCGCCCGACGTGGACGCGAAGATCCGCGCGGAATTCGAGGGCCTGGGGAGCGGAGAGTTGTCCGCGCCGGAGGCGTGGACAGAGGCAGCCCAGCCGGCAGCAGTGGCCGCCTGAGCAAGTCGCGGCGGCTTCAGCCGCTTTTTCTGCCAACGACTGGAGTCGTCACGACAGGTTTGCAAACGACTGTTCTCAACCGGACATAGACACAGGAGATTTGTATGTCACGCGAAGACATCTTACAGGGCTTGTTTGACAACACGGTGCTCGGCAAGGTGGGCGAGGTCACGGCCCTGACGCAGAAAGGCTTGGAGGAGCAACTTGAGCCGGTGGATATGCTGTACCAGGCGCTGCTGCCGGCCCTGCAGGAAGTCGGCCGCCGGTTTGAAGTCGGCGACTTTTTCGTGCCGGAGATGCTCATGTCGGCCAAGGCCATGCAGGGCGCGCTGGTGATCCTGCGCCCGCTGCTGGCGGCCAAAGGCGAGAAGACGGTCGGCAAAGTCGTGATGGGCACGGTCAAGGGCGACGTGCACGACATCGGCAAGAACCTGTGCAACATCATGCTCGAAGGCGCAGGTTTTGAAGTGGTTGACCTGGGCGTGAACACCAGCCCCGAAAAGTTCGTGGACGCCGTGCAGAAGCACCAGCCGGAGGTCATCGGTTTCTCGGCCTTCCTTACGACCACGATGCCCATGTTCAAGGTCAATATCGAGGCGCTCAAGAAAGCCGGGCTGCGTGACAAGGTCAAGGTGATGGTGGGCGGCGCGCCCGTGACGGCGCACTACGCCGAACTCGCCGGAGCGGATGTATACTGTCCCGACGCCAGCACGACCGCGCGCAAAGCCAAAGAGCTCGTCGGCGCGGCGGGCGAGGCCCCCGGCGGGGCGCTCGCCGAAGCGGTCAACGCCGTCGAGGCGATGATCGCCAAAGCAGAAGAATAGGCATGGAAACCACTCTTCATTCCAAAACCAAAACGGTCGTCATCGGCCCGGGACGGCCGTTCGTGGTGATCGGCGAGCGCATCAATCCAAGCGGGCGCAAGAAACTCGGGGCCGAGATGGCCGCCGGGGATTTCAGCCGGGTGAAGAAGGATGCCGGGGCCCAGGTCGCCGCGGGAGCCCACATGCTCGACGTTAATGCCGGCGTCCCCATCGCGGACGAGGCCGCCCTGCTTGTCTCGGCGATCCAGGCTATCTCCGAAGTGACCGATGCGCCGTTGTGTATAGACTCGTCGGTCGTGGAGGCGCTGGAGGCCGCGCTCGTCGTCTACCAGGGCAAAGCGCTGGTCAACTCAGTCACGGGCGAGGACGAACGGCTGGAGCGGTTGCTGCCGGTGATCAAAAAACACGGCGCGGCGGTCATCGGCATGGCGAACGACGAGACCGGCATCTCGAACGATCCGGAGTACCGCCTGAACGTGGCGCGGAAGATCGTCCAGCGCGCGCAGGATTACGGCATCCCGCCGCAGGATGTATTGATTGACCCGCTAACCCTCACCGTCGCCGCCGACCCACAGGCCGGTCAGGTCACGCTGCAAACCATGCGCCTCATCCGCGCCGAGCTGGGCGTGAACATGGTCTGTGGGGCGAGCAACATTTCGTTCGGCCTGCCTGACCGGTCGGGCCTCAACGCGGCCTACCTGGCGATGGCGATGACCTGCGGCCTCACGTGCGCGATTACCGATCC
>DATDRS010000483.1:0-4488 GCA_035291605.1 Anaerolineales bacterium
GATGTCCGCCGAGGCGTGCGAGTCGCCGACGTAGGTAGAGATGGCGTACTGGTTGTTGACGCAGGCGTACAGCACGGGCAGCTTCCACGTCTGCGCCAGGTTGAGGCTCTCGTGGAACTCGCCTCGCCCGACCGTCCCGTCACCGATCATCACGCACGCGACTTTCGGCACTTTGCGCATCTTCCACGCCAGCGCGGGGCCGAGGGCGGTCGCCATCATCGAGCCTTCCACCGCGTTGTTGCCGAAGTTGCCCACCGAGGGGTCCGCCGAGTGCAGGCTACCGCCCTTGCCGCTGCACACGCCCGTGGCGCGCCCGAACAGCTCGGCCATGATCTTCTCGCCGGGCGTCCCGGCCAGGACGAACATGCCGTGGCAGCGGTGATCGGGGAAGAAGCAGTCGCTCTTTTGCAGGTGCGCGCAGACGGCGGCCTGCGTGGCCTCCTGCCCGAGGCCGGTATGCAACATGCCGGGCACGTTGCCCTTCTTGAACTCGCGCTCCAACCCTTGCTCAAAGGCGCGGATCGTCCACATGTCACGGTAGAGGTCGAGGAGTGTTTCGAGGTCGAGAGGCATTGGGTTTTCTCCGAGGGTCTCTTCAGAATAACAGTTGCTGGGCAGCTATAGAAATTAAAATGATTTTGACCCGGTGTCAACGGATACGAAACGGATAAACGGATTTGCCGCGCACTATCCGTTTACGCGAAGCGGATGCTCACATTGACACCAGACTCAAAAAGCAAATCCTAATCTCTATAACAATTCGCTACATGCTTGGGTTTGCCGTCGCCAAGTTGCTCAAGGAATTCTTTTAGATGGTTGTACATGAGTCTGTCGAGTTCCCAGCCTTCTAGATTGGCTTCATGCGCGGCAGCCAAGAAGAACTGCTCTTCATCCTCATAATTGTCAAACGACAGGCCCAGTTTCTCGGATATTTTCTCTATGCGCGAGTCGATTGCGATTGAGTCTCGAAAATCCTTGTGATACACATCCATCATCAGATTTCGCGCATACTTGTTGCCAATGCCCGGAAAGTCATCCAAGAAAGCGATCTTCTTGTCGCGCCCAGCTTGATTCAGCAATTTCTTTTTCGCCGCGAGCAATCCACCCATGCCTTCGATTCGGTCAAGGCAGGCTGAGAGAAAGCCTGCTTTACGTGACGGCCATCTAATAACTCTGGCATTAGAAAGTATCTTCTGCAATTTGGCGACACGCTGACGTGGCCTTAACCGTTTGAGTTTATCGTAATCCGTCTGGGCGAAATTGTCAGAGTCGCCTATGAGGCTAGCCCACCCGCTCGAACGCCCCATCGTGGCGAAGCTTCGCAGGAGGCAGTACCAAAGAAAATCGGACCTGTTCAAGTCTTTATGCTTCGCCTTATGGACGTCGAGTCCATCTCGGTATTTGTAGGCCAAAGATTTTGCGACCGCTGATAAGCGTTTACGTGCTTGTAGGTACTTCTTCATTATCCAATGGTCCTGAACCGAGTCCAGTCCATAAAGAGGTGACTGACTATTGCTTAATCCGAACGCCTTGCAATGCCCGCCACACCTTCTCCGGCGTGAGCGGCAAATCGCGGATGCGCACGCCGACGGCGTCGTACACCGCGTTGGCGACCGCCGGGGCCACGCCGTCCATCGGGATCTCGGCGACGGCTTTCGCGCCGAACGGCCCGCTCGGCTCGTAGGTGGGGACGAGGATGGCCTGCATCTCCGGCATCTCGTCGGCCTGGAAGATGCGGTAGTCGCCGAAGCGCGTGGTGAGCAGGCGGCCCGCCTCGTCGTACACCATATCTTCGCACACGGCGTACCCGAGGGCCTGCGCCATCCCGCCCTCGATCTGGCCTTCGGCGGTCTGCGGGTTGATGGCCGTGCCGCAGTCTACCGCCATCACCAGTTTCTTCACCGTCACCTGCCCCGTCTCGGCGTCCACTTCCACTTCGGCGAACTGTGCGCCAAACGGCGGCGGCGAGTGGAGCGACATGTGCGAGGCCGTTGCCATGATCTGCTGCTGGTCTTCGGTGTGGAGGCTGTGGAGGCCGACGGCTTCGAGGCTCACCGAGCGGCCGTCGGGCAGGTACACCGCGCGGTTTCGCAGATACATGCCTTCGGTAGACGGGCGACCGCCAGGGTCGCCCCTACTGAGCATTAACGCTGCGCGCTCGAAGATTTGCTCGCGCACTTTCTGGGCGGCTTTCATCACCGCGCCGCCGGAGACGTAGGTCGTGCTGGAGGCGTACGCGCCCGTGTCGAAGGGCGTGAAGTCGGTGTCGGAGGAGTAGATGAGGATGTCGTTCAACGGCACGCCCAGCGTTTCGGCGGCGATCTGCGCGAGCACCGTGTCGGAGCCGGTGCCGAGGTCGGTCGCGCCGACGAGGACGTTGAAGCTGCCGTCGTCGTTCATCTTGACGCTGGCCGCGCCCATATCCAGCCCGGCGATGGCCGTGCCGTGCATCGTCAGCGCGACGCCCAACCCGCGCCGGATGTGCGGCCGCGCGGGGTCAACCCGCCAATCGTAGGGGCGGGGCTGACCTCCGCCCGTCATGCGCCGGTCCCACCCGATGGCCGCGCCCGCCTGGGCCACACACTGCGGGAGAGCGCAGGTCTGAATGACCTGGTCGAATCCCTCGCGGGCCTCGCCCAGCGCTTTCGCCAGCGGCACCGTGTCTCCCACCGTCACGGCGTTCTTCAAGCGGAACTGCACCGGGTCCCACCCCATCTCGACGGCGATCTCTTCCATCAGGCTCTCGAGCGCGAACTCGGCCTGCGGCGCGCCGTAGCCCCGGAACGCGCCGGGCGTCGGTTTGTTGGTGTAGACCACGTCCAGCTTGAAGCGCAGGTTAGGGCAGCGGTAAGTGGAGAGGCCGCGCAGGCCGGTGACCGTGCCGACGGTGAGGCCGTGCGTGCCGTAGGCGCCGGTATCTTCGATCACGCGCAGGTCGAGCGCGTGGAGCGTTCCGTCCTTCATCACCCCGGCGCGATAGATGAGCTTTTGCGGATGGCGTGAGCGCGCGCTGGTGAACTCCTGCTCACGTGTGTACTCAAAGCGCACCGGGCGGCCCGTCGCCAACGTGAGATGCGCGCACAGGTCCTCGATGAGCATCTCCTGCTTGCCGCCGAACCCGCCGCCGATGCGCGGCTTGATGACGCGGATCCGCTTGAGCGGCAGCCCCAGCAGGGGAGCGACCATCCGCCGGACGTGGAAGGGGACCTGCGTGCTCGTGCGGATCACCAGCCGGTCGTCCTCGTCCCAATACGTGACGACGACGTGCGGCTCAAGGGAAGCCTGCTGGACCTGCTGGACGTGATAGGTGTGCTCGAAGACCCGGTCGGACTCGGCCAGTCCCTTTTCCACGTCGTTGACAACCGCGTGGTTCTCCGCCGCCAGGTTGCGCTGCGCGTCGAGGATGCCCACCGCGTCTGGCTCGTCGTGGATGACCGGCGCGCCCGACTTCATCGCCTCTTCGGGGTCGAAGACCGCCGGGAGGACTTCGTACTCGACCTCGATCAGTTTCAACGCCTCGCGCGCGATCTGCGGCGTTTCCGCGGCCACGACCGCTACGCGGTCGCCCACGTGCCGGACTTTGGAGTCGAGGCTCACCTGATCCCACGGTTTGGGGTTAGGGTGCGACTGTCCGCCCGAGGCGTAGATCACGCGCGGCACGTCCTGATACGTGAGCACCGCGTGGACGCCGGGCAAGGCGCGCGCATTCGAGGCGTCCATGCGCTTGATGCGCGCGTGCGCGTGCGGGCTGGTGAGCATGGCGGCGTGCAGCAGGCCGGGCAGGTCCACGTCGTCGGCGAAGACCGGCTTGCCCTTCGCCAGTTTCGCGGCGTCCACTTTCGGCTCCGGGTGGCCAACCACGTCCGTCTTCGGCTGCGGCGATTCGAGCACGACCGGGAAAGCAAAGATCGTCTGCGTGCGCGTCCCGCCCGCGCCGCTGGGGCCGGCCGGGTAATCCGGCATCTCGGAAGGCGGCACGTCGCGCCCCTGCCCAAAGACGGCCTCGAAGGGGATGCCCGGCCCGGTGGGCGGCGGCAGGCTCTCGCCGCGCAGCGCCGCCGCCGCGCGCAGGACGGCCTCCACAGGTTTCTTGTAGCCCGTGCAGCGGCACAACACCGCGCTCAACGCCTCGCGGGCCTGCGCCTCGGTGGGATGCTTCTCTTTTTCCAGCAAGACCTTCGTCGCGAGGATCATCGCCGGAGTGCAGTAGCCGCATTGAACCGCGCCCGTGTCCACGAACGCCTGCTGGATGGGATGCAGCGCGTGATCGGGGTTGAGGCTTTCGAGCGTGGCGACGGATCTGCCTTCCACCTGCGGCGCGAGCATGACGCACGTGGGTGTGAGCCTCCCATCCACGATGACCGAGCACGCGCCGCACTCGCCGCTTTCGCAGCCGTGCTTCACGCTCCAGCACCCGGAGCGGCGCAGGACTTCCATGAGCGAATCGCCCGGCGCGCAGTCGAACTCTCTGGGTTGGCCGTTGAGGGT
>DATDRS010000484.1:0-9570 GCA_035291605.1 Anaerolineales bacterium
TCGCCTCCACCATCGGCACCCTCCGCGAGACCTCTCTGCACGCTGCGCTCAAAGCCTGGTACGCCCGCCCCGGCGACGAACTGGAAGCAAGCGTTGAAGGCTTCCAGATTGACCTGCGGCGCGGCGCCCAACTCATCGAAATCCAGACGCGCAACTTTGCCGCCCTCAAACGCAAGTTGACTCAGCTCGTCGAGCGCCATCCGGTGCGGCTGGTGCATCCCATTGCCCAGGAGAAATGGATCGTCCGGCTTGGGCGAGATAGCGCGACCCCGCTCATCCGTCGCAAATCCCCCAAGCGTGGCCGGGTTGACCAGCTCTTCGACGAGCTCGTCAGCTTCCCCGAACTCGTTGCGCACCCCCATTTCTCGCTCGAAGTGTTGATGACGCAGGAAGAAGAAATCCTGCGCCCGGTTAGGCGGGGCAATGGCCACCGCGCCTCCTGGCGCCGGAAGGGCTGGGCGATTTGCGACCGGAGACTGCTGAACGTCGTCGAGCAGGTCGTGTTTGCATCCCCTTCTGATTTCCGCACGTTTCTGCCTAATTCTCTGCCCCAGCCGTTCACCAGCCGCGATCTGGCGTGGGCCGCCGGCCAATCGCTCGACTTGGCGCAGAAAATCACCTATTGCTTGCGCAAAATGGGGGTGATTGAAAGCGTGGGCCAGCGTGGCCGGGCGCTGCTGTATACCCGCTGAAAACTGCCTCTTGCGTTTTGGAACTTTTGTTCTATAATATAGCTGAAAATTACTTGCAGTCAACTCGCTAACCCAACTCCCAACTTCCTAAGTCGCCATCTCCTGCCGCATCGAAGCATTGTCATGGCCAACTGGGGCCATGCCTCTCAGACCACGGTTACAGGAGGTCACCGAATGCTCCCCCTATCCTCACCACTCACAACCGCATCACTGCCGCGCGCCTTTCGCCGCTAACTGTGAGGCCTGCTCCCAAGCGAGGACGCTTTCAAGGCGTCTTTGCCGCGCCTGGCGTTCTCGCGACGAGCAGCCATATGACTCATCTGGCTTCCATTCACGGGAGGATCCCTATGTCCACAACCATCACCGTCGAAGGCAAACTTCTCGGCCAGAAGCGACCTCTCTTCACCGATTGGGCCGTCACGCTGCCAGCCGACTCCGGGCGAGACCATCTGCGCCTGCGCGATCTGATCGTCCACGTGGTGTTGGAAGAAGTGCGAGCTTTCCAACAGCGCCAGGAAGAACGCCGTCTCGCCCGCATCCTGACCAAAGGCGAGATCGAGCAAGCCATTGTTCAGGGCAAAGTGGATATGGGCGAGCGCGATTCGAAGCAGAAAGTAGACCCACAGGCCGCGGTCGAAACTGCCCTGCAAGCCTTTGAAGACGGCCTGTACTACGTCTTCGTGGATGGCGAGCAGGTACAGAGCCTGGATCATGAAGTGACTGTGCGGGCCGATACGCGCGTCACGTTCATCCGCCTCGTGGCGCTGGCAGGAGGCTGACATGCTCACCCGTGAACAGGCCCGTGACCAACTCAAAACGTTTCACCTCGAAGATTGGAAGGAGCGGCGCCTCGCGAGTGTCGCCGCACTTCCAGAGTCGCTTCGCGAAATTGGCGCTGCGGCTTTGGACTTCAGCACCGGCTATGGCTGGACCCCTGAGGAGCGCGGACGCGCCGCCGCGCGCTGGCAGGCGCTGTTGCGGCTGGACGCGTTGGGTGTGTCCGAGCGCCAGCAGCTCTTCAGCGCGCTGTGGCCGCACATCGGGGCGCACGTCGAGGCGGCCTGGCAACTGCGCAAGCGCCTCCCCTATCAGCGTGGCGGGCATCGCCGGGCTTTCCGCGCGCCGAACGCGCCCGAAGTGACGCTCTGGACAAGGGCAGCGTGGTTCGACCAACTGCTCCGCATGACGGCGGGATACGAGCAGGACATCGGCTGGTTTGCGACGTGGGCCCCTTACCTGGGTTATGGGGTTGACGAGCTTCTTGGCGTATTGCTCGCTGCAACGATTGACGCAGGTGGAGACGAGGGCCAGGCCGTCTTCGACGTCCTCACCACCTCGGCGCGCGGTGAGCATCCCATCGGCGCGATGGGCCGCCACGTCTCGCGCGCGCTGCTCACGGCCTCGCACCCGGAAGGTTGGGACTTCATGGAGGGGATGCTGCTCGCCGCGCAACGCCAGGAAGGCCTGCGGCAGGTCATCCTCGAGTCCATTGACGAAGCCCACCCGCTGGCCTTCCGCCGGATGCTGCGCCTGATCCTGGAGCGCAACCTCGTTCGCTTCAGCGCCACCGTCCGCGCCGCCGACGTGTGGTTCGGGTTGATGTGGGACGTGGCCAGCCCGCGCGTGATCACATCAACCCTCGAACGCGCGCTTCGCTATCTGGACGATGGGGACTCACGTGTGAAAGCCCTTAACGGTAATGAGGCCGAAGATGCCTACCTCGCACTGTGGGCCGCGGCCTTCGAGGATGCCCCGGCGACGATTGAGCCGGCGTCTCGTCTGTTGGCCGAGACCAATGTCGAGCGCCGTTTTGTTGGCGCACACCTTCTTGCGATGTTGGGCCTGCCGGATGCGCAGCCGGCGCTGATCCCGGCGCTCGACGATGACGACGTGCGGATAGCGGCGCGGGCCTTTATGGAACTCCGCCATGCAAATCCGGAATCCGTCGAGGCCGACCTGTTCGAGCGACTGGAGCGCAACCTGCTGCGCTTCCCACGCCACAAGCAGGCCCTCAAGCCGCTGGTCTGGCCTTGGATGAGGCTGGCGGTGACACAGGCCGATGTCGCCGGCGCGTTGATCCATCACCTCCGCCAACTCTCCCCCAAGCGTCTGATTCCTCACCTGTCCGTCATGGACCCAGGTGATCGGGCCAGAGTCGCTCGCCAATTGGCCCAACTCAAGAAGTGGGACGCCGAGGTACGCGACGTCTTCTTCAAGCTCGTGGGCGATGCCAGCCCTTCAGTGCGAGAGGTCACCCTCCACGCCATCCAATCACAGAGCCTGGGCGCCGATGAAGTGATCCGGTTGGAGAAATTGCTGGCGCGTGAGGCCGGCGACCTGCGCCGAGGCGTCATCAACCTTCTGCTCAAACTGGAAGACCGGGCGGCGCTCGCGAGCGCGCAGCGGTTGCTGGCATCCAGCCTGCCCCAACGCCTGGCCGGGCTGGAACTCCTGCTTGAGCTGCAAAAGGCCGATCGCGCACCTGCCGAGTGCAAAGCGATGGCGCTCGCTTACCGGGACGAGCAGAACACGATTGCGCCCGGCGAGGCCAAACTCCTGGACTCACTCACCGCCGAGATGGGTCAGAGCGAAGCGCCCACGTTGGAGAATGCGCTTGGTCTGCACGACCCGGCCCAGCGCACCAAACCAACGCCGCCTGTGTTGAGGCAGAAGCGGGGGATAGGGTCGCTCTTCGTCAACGAGTCACTCGTCACTCCGGCTGCGTGGGCCATGCGCCAATCGCTGGACGAGTTGGTCCACGCGCACCGCGAAACGCCGATCACGATAGAGACCTGGCAGGGTGCGCAGGAAGAACTGCTGGGCAACATGCACTGGACATTCCCCGGGCCCCAGGCGAATGTCCCACTTGAAAAGGATTTGGAACGCCTGCCGCTCCGTGATGTGTGGGAGGCTTGGTGGCTCAAGCGGCCCGCAGCGGAGCGAGATCGGGACAGCCTGGAAATTCTGCGCGCGGTGGCCCCAGGCGAGTTTCGCGTACATCCCCATTTCACCCATGAGACTCCGGCCTGGCTTCAGACGGTGTTCGCGAAGCTATATGGGAAACCGCAGGAGATAGACTATTCCCCTCAGGTTCAGACCATCCTGCTCTGGCTTATGCGCCTGCATCCGCCCGAGGGCGCCACGGACTTTCTGCTCGATGCGGTCGAGACCACGCTCGCTCTGATCCCACCTCAAGAATTAGCGCGCAAGTCTGAGCCAGATCGCTCCCGCTCGTACTGGCATTATTCGGATTGGCGAGACAACGGGAAATTGCTCGGCTGGCTGCATTTGGCGCGCACCCATCGGGCGCTCTGCCCGCAGGAATGGACGAATGCACATCACGTACGCCTGTGGGGCTTGTTGCGGTGGATGGACGAGCCGGGCACCGACCTGCCGCGCCACCGCCCGCCGTTGGAAGAAGCTCTGATCGCCCACCGCGCGGGCGGCGCAACCGAGGCCGATCTGCTCGATCACCTGCTCGGCCCGCGGCCGCGCGAAGGGTACTTTTCCCCTCATAGTTTCCGCGACCTGGATCAGCTCACAAGTCGCAAGCCGCACCCGGCGTTGGCCGAGTTCCCGGTTCTGCGTGAGCTGGTGGATCGCTGCCGCGAACGCATCATCGCGGTCGAGCTGCGGCGGGGCGATTTGCCAACCACGGCGTCAGCGCCCGCCCTCAGCCTGCGGTCGGCAGGCGGGCTGAAGACGTTGATCCAGTTGCTACAGGCCTTCAGCCGGGGAAAGTTTGTCCGGGGCTGGATTCAAGATAGCAAAAGCAAAGATGCGGTTTTCAGCCACCTCATCCGCTCTACCTTCCCTGAAGACGGAGATACGCCAGACTCCTTCGCAGCTCAGGTCAAGGTTGCCGCGCTCCCTGCCCAGCGCCTGATTGAGCTGGCGATGTATGCACCGCAGTGGGCGCGCCATGTGGAACAGGCATTGGGCTGGCCGGGCCTGGCGGATGGGGTGTGGTGGATTCACGCCCACACCAAAGACCGGTACTGGCGCGTGGATCGTGACCTCCGCGAGGCGTGGGTGGCGCAGACCAGTGAGCGCACACCGCTCGCCGGGGAGAACCTGCTCGATGGCGCGGTGGACGTAGCCTGGTTCCAGCGCGTCCGGCAAACCCTGAACGGCAAGCGTTGGGAGTCGCTGTATGAAGCGGCGCTGTATGCGTCGGGCGGGCAGGGCCACGGTCGCGCCCGGCTCTTCGCCGATGCGATGATGGGCCGTATCACCAAAGCCGATTTGGTCACGCGCATGATGACCAAGCGCCATCAAGACTCAGCGCGTGCGCTCGGCCTCCTGCCGCTGGCGAAAGGCAAGCGAGGCGAGGCGGATGTGCTTGAGCGGTACAAAGCTATCCAGGAGTTCAAGCGCGGCAGCCGCAAGTTCGGCTCAATGCGGCAGGTGAGCGAGAAACTGGCCGCCCGCATCGGCCTGGAGAACCTGGCGCGCACCGCCGGGTATCCCGACCCGGTGCTGCTGCTCGCGGTCGGGCCGCGCCTTCTGCCGGAATACCGGGATCCCGAGGCGGGGCGGCCTGACCTGATCAGTGCGGCTCTGTCGCTGGCCGCTGTACTGGCGGTGATCTTTGGCCTCAAGCAGATTGCGCAGGATGGCCTCGCCTGGCGGCCCGCCCTGTCCATCCTGGCTGGTCTGGCGCTTGGCATCGCGTTCGTGCGCCGGCAGCTCGTGCTGGCTGACCCGCTCATCAATCTTCGGCTGTTCCGGGTGCCCGCCTTCAGCGCATCACTGGCGACGTACGCGCTCGGCGTGTTCGTTCTGTTCGGGGGTTTTCTCTTCCTGCCGCAGTACCTGCAATTGGTGCTGGGGCTCTCGCCGCTCGAGTCGGGTCTGTGGACGCTGCCCTGGGCCATCGCATTCGTCGTCGGTTCGAATTTGACCCCGGTGATCGTGCGCCGAGTTCGTCCAGCTTTCGTGATGGCTGCCGGCCTGGCGCTCGCGGCCGTCGGCTTCGGGATGTTCACTCAGGTAGACGCAGCCTCGGGGTTTACGGTCTTCGTGACCGGGTCCGTCGCCTTCGCGCTGGGTTTCTCTCCGGTGTTCACCTTGACAAACGACCTCCTCGTCGGGTCTGCCCCACCCGAGCGGGCCGGGGCGGCGGCGGCGGTCGCCGAGACCGGCGCCGAGTTCGGCGGGGCGCTCGGCATCGCGGTCTTCGGCAGCCTCGGCATCGCCGTGTACCGCAGTATGATGGCCGGTGAAGTTCCGGCTGGTGTCCCGGTCGAGGCGGCGCAGGCCGTTATGGACACGCTGGGTGGCGCCGTCGTGATCGCCGGGCAACTGCCCGATCAGCTTGGCGCCGCGCTGGTCGCTGCAGCTCGCGGGGCGTTCATTCAGGGGCTGCAGGTCAGCGCCGCCATCAGCGCCGTCGGTGCGCTCGGCATTGCCATCCTCGTCGTGGTCCTGCTTCGACAGGTAGGTGGGAGTGTTCCTTCTGAGGCACACTCCGACCTGGCTACCGCAGCTCAAACAGCAACGGATGGGTGACCACGCACGGCTAGATAGGAAGAGTGTCCGCTAATCAAAGGAGAAATATCATGACCAAAAAGAATCGCTCAACACGAAATATCAACCAATCTCAAGGAGCAAACAAGATAATGTCTAAAGACGGCACCATGATCGCATTTGAAAAGTCGGGCACGGGACCCGCGATCATCCTGGTGGTTGGCGCATTCAACGATCGGGCGACCGGGGCGCCGCTGGCTCGCTCCCTCGAACGGCATTTCACCGTGTACAACTATGACCGCCGGGGACGAGGCGAGAGCGGCGATACCGCACCGTATGCCATCGAGCGCGAGATCGAAGACCTTGACGCCCTGATCGCCCAAGCCAGTGGATCGGCATGCATATTCGGATATTCGTCGGGTGCGATCCTATCTCTGAGAGCTGCGGCTCACGGCCTCGCCATTTCACAGCTCGCCTTATATGAACCACCGCCGACAGGAGCTCAGGCGGGCCAGCTCGCTCCCCAGCTCACCGAGCTAATCGCGGCCGGTCGCCGGGGCGATGCCGTCGAGCTTTTCCAAACAGAGGCCGTCGGCATACCGGCGGCCATCGTTGCCCAGATGCGAAATACACCTTTCCGGCCCGCGCTAGAAAAAATGGCGCAAACCCTGGTCTACGAATCGACTATCCTCAGGTCATTGCCAACCGGACTGATCGCTTCCGTCCGAGTACCCACGCTCGTGATCGACGGGGAGCAAAGTCCTGAGGTGATGCGGCAAGCGGCGCAATCATTAGCAGATGCCTTGCCTGAGGGTCGATATCGCACTTTGAAGGGTCAGGGCCATGATATTGTCCCGGCTGTCGTGGCCCCCGTGTTGGAGGAGTTCTTCGCCGACTCAGGCGCTTCACGCTAAAAGGAGAAATATCATGAGAAAAGTAGTTGCCGCGCTGTTCATCTCCCTGGACGGCGTCACCGAATCGCCTGATAAATGGCAATTCGATCACTTCGATGCTGAAATGATGGCCGGAATGGGGGCACAGATCGCCGCGGAGGATACCATCCTCCTGGGGAGGGTGACCTATCGAGAGTGGGCATCCTACTGGCCAACCTCCAATGACGAACCGTACGCCAACCATATTAACAACACGCCCAAATACGTTGTCTCAACGACCCTGGACAAGGTTGAGTGGAAGAATTCGACCCTGATCAAAGGTTCGCTGGCGGATGAAATCACCAAACTGAAGCAGCAGCCCGGAAAGAACATTGGCGTCGCCGGCAGCCCCACGCTGGTTCATTACCTGCTGCAAAACGATCTCCTGGATGAGCTTACGCTCCTGGTTCATCCTGTGGTCGTGGGAAGCGGCAAGCGTCTCTTCAAGGATGGGAGCAATCTGAAGAGACTGCAACTTGCATATTCACAGGCGACCACTACGAGTGTCATGATCCTCACCTACCAGCCTAAGACCAACGAATAGCCCTGGTGCAGCATCAACCAATCGGCGGCAGCCATCCTGTTCGACCGGACAGGAACAAACTATCCCTTTTGCCAGCTGCGCTTCAATCCCTCCGGACGATGCCAACCGAGCACGTCCCGCAGAAGCTTCGTGGGAAGACCTGCACGCAACTGAGCATATCCAGTAAAGGAGAAATATCATGACGATCAAGAAACGATCAACCTCGCGCCAGGCCAACCCCGCCACCCCCTCGACCTCGGAGCTGCGCGCACTCTTCAACGGCCGGGTGATCGCGCCGGGCGACAACGGGTACGACCAGGCGCGCACCGTCTTCCTCGGCGGGATTGACCGCCGGCCGGCGGCCATCGTCCGCGTCATGGACGCGGGCGACGTCGCCCGCGTTGTGACGCTGGCACGCGAGACAGGCCTGGAGCTGGCCGTCCGCAGCGGCGGGCACAGCAGCGTCGGTCACAGCGTGAGCGAGGGCGGTATCGTGCTGGACCTTTCAGGCATGAAGGCTCTGCAAATCAACGTCCAGGGACGCACTGCCTGGGCTGAGACTGGGTTGACCGCCGGCGAGTATACGACCGCAGCGGGGGCTCACGGCCTCGCGACCGGGTTTGGCGACACCCGCTCGGTCGGGATCGGAGGCATCACGCTGGGCGGTGGCGTCGGGTACCTCGTACGCAAATACGGCCTCACGATTGACGACCTGTTGGCCGCCGAGGTCATGACCGCCGACGGCCACCTTCTGCGCGCCGACCCCGAGTCCTACCCGGACCTGTTCTGGGCGATCCGTGGTGGTGGCGGCAATTTTGGCGTCGCCACCCGGTTCCAGTTCCGGCTCCATGAGGTCGATACGATCAGGGGTGGCATGCTGATCCTGCCGGCGACGCCCGACGTCATCGCCTCGTTCATCGCCGAGGCGGAGGCCGCGCCGAACGAACTATCGACCATTGCCAACGTCATGACCGCTCCACCGATGCCGTTCCTGCCCGAGGAGTATCACGGGAAGCCGGTCGTGATGGCCATGCTGGTCTGCGTGGGTGAAGCCGAAGCCGGCGAGCGCGCCATCGCGCCGTTCCGGACACTTGCCACGCCGATCGCCGACATGGTCCGGCCAATGCGCTATCCGGAGATCTATCCCCCGGACGATGAAAACTACCACCCGGTCGCGGCGACGCGCACAATGTTCGTCGACGCCATCGATCGCTCCGTGGCTGAGACAATCCTCGATCATATCCAGGCTTCGACCGGGTCGATGGCCGTGGCGCAGCTGCGGGTGCTCGGTGGGGCCATGGCCCGTGTGCCCGCTGACGCCACCGCATTCGCTCATCGCGGGTCACGAATCATGGTGAACGTCGCCGCGCTTTACGAACGGCCCGGCGAGAAGGCAACTCATGAGGCTTGGGTCACGGATTTCGCGGCCGCGCTACGACAGGGTGATGGCGGTGTGTACGTCAACTTCCTCGGCGACGAGGGCAAGGCACGCATCCGCGCGGCCTATCCCACGTCGACCTGGGACAGGCTCGCGGCGATCAAGGGTCGCTATGATCCAACCAACCTCTTCCGGCTCAACCAGAACATCCCGCCAATGATCGAGGGTTCTCGGAAATGAGAGGCAACCGGACCCAAGAGGCCCCAGGAATAGGACCCGCTAATAACCTTTAAAGAGAAATATCATGACTAAAAAGAATCAAACTACGTCGCCTGAGCTGGACGCTCAGGCGCCCCAGCCGAATCCCGACCTCAAAAGCCTGGATAGATTGGTCGGTACGTGGAAACAATCCGGAGGCATAGAAGGGGAAATTACGCAATACCGCAAAACTCACTCGGGGGCGCTCTTAGCCGGGAGCGCCTTCCAGCGGCGGACCAACTGCTTGAGTTGCGCTTGTGACTGCTTCGCCGAACGCGTATGAAGGCGGAAGCAGGCCCGATGGCTTTGCACCCGGCG
>DATDRS010000485.1:0-6245 GCA_035291605.1 Anaerolineales bacterium
ATCGCAACTCTGATGGTAGGGCGCTCGGAGGCGCCCGGCAAGCGCCAACCGGCGTATTTGAGCACAAGCAAAATGGCGTATGTCTCAGAAACGCGACAACCTGCTTTCGAGCAGGTTGTCACGTGATCTGATGACTGTGAACAGCGATTGCAGTGGGCTAATCTTTGACGGTAATCGTCAGATTCATTCCCGGATGGAGCGTGCAGAGCGCCGTGTAAGTGCCTTCGGCGGCAGGTGCAATCCAGGTTACAGTTTGCGTGGTGTTACCGGGCAGGTTCAGGAACGGGATGCCGGCCTCCTGGCTGACGAAGTTGTGCAGATACGGGTCGTCGTTGGTCACCGCGAAGCGCACGGTCTCGCCAGGCTTGATGGTGATCTCCGCCGGGGTGAAGCGTAGGTTGAGGGCGGTGATTTGAATCTCCTCATCCACCGGCGCGGGCGTTGCGCCAATGGGAGTCGGTTCGGCGGTCGGGCCGGATTGACCGTAGCCATACCCGCCCATCATGCCGCCGTTGCCCATCATACCCCCGCCCATATGTCCGCCACCCATCATTCCCCCGCCGCCCATCATCCCGCCAGGGACGCCCGGCCCGGAGCCATACCCCGGCGCGGCAGTCGGTTGAGAAATTGCCGGACGCTGCACAACACCGCACGCACTGAGCAGTAAGGCGGCAAGGATGGCAAGTAATCCGACCGCGATGAGTTTGTTTTTGTGGGCCATGATTTCACTCCTCTCGGTTTAACTCCCAGACAGTGTAGCCGAGAGGCATGAAGAGTGGATGCGTAACATATGAAGATTGCATGAAGATCACTGTGTCTTCGTTTTGATTCCCTCCAGCCGCGTGCGTTTGAGCAGCAGCGCGTTGATGGCCACAAGCAGCGACGAGCCGGACATCGAAATCGCCGCGATTTCTGGGCGCAGGACAAACCCAAAGGCTGGGTAGAACAGCCCAGCGGCGATCGGGAAGGCGATGGTGTTGTAGCCCGCCGCCCACCACAGGTTCTGGTGCATCTTGCGCAGCGTCGCCCGACTGAGGGTAATCACGCCGATCACGTCGAACGGATCGGACTTCATCAGCACCACGTCGGCGGTTTCCATCGCCACGTCGGTGCCCGCGCCGATGGCGATGCCCACGTCGGCCTGCGCCAGCGCGGGCGCGTCGTTGATGCCGTCGCCCACCATCGCCACCAGGTAGGGGCGACCCTGCGTGGTCGCCCGACCCTGCGTGGTCGCCCTCTGCGCTTGCAATTCCTTCACCTTGTCGGCCTTTTGCCCCGGCAGCACTTCAGCGAAGACGGTCTTTATGCCCAGTTCACCTGCGATGCGCTCGGCGGTGGCGCGGTTGTCGCCCGTGAGCATGGCGACCTGAACGCCCATGCCGGTCAACTTCTCCACGGCGAGTTTGGCGTTGGGCCGCACCGCATCGGCGATGGCGATCAGGCCCGCGAACTTGCCATCAGCAGCGGCGTACACCACCGTGCGCCCCGCGCCTTCCAGCGAGGCCGCGTGTTCGCCATGTCCATCCAGCGCGATGTTGTTGTCACGCATGAGTTTGCGGTTGCCCACCAACAGCGTCTTGCCCGCCACCGTCGCCTTCATCCCGTGACCGGGAATGGCTTCAAAACCAGTTGCCGACTCCAAAGTCAGATTTTGCGCTTTGGCCTTGTCCACGATGGCCTGCGCCAGTGGATGTTCGGAGGATTGCTCGGCGGAGGCGACCAACCGCAGTAATTCGTCTTGGGTGAGCGGATTGCCCGCCGCCAGGATTTCCACGACCTGTGGCTTGCCCTCCGTGAGCGTGCCCGTCTTATCGAAGATGATGGCCTGCAACTTGGCCGCCTGTTCGAGCGCGGTGGCGTTCTTGTACAGGATGCCGTTCTGTGCGCCGAGGCCAGTGCCGACCATCACCGCCGTCGGCGTGGCCAGGCCGAGCGCATCGGGGCAGGCGATGACGACGACCGTGATGGCCAACGTCAGCGCCCACACCGTTTTATCCATCTCCGCCGGGACTGCCGACCCGCCGAAGAAATACCATCCGACGAACGTCGCCAGCCCGAAGATGACGGCGGCAGCCACAAGCCACTGCGCCGCCCGGTCAGCCAATCGTTGTGAGGGGGCTTTCGAGTTCTGGGCCGTCTGCACGAGTTTGACAATCTGCGCCAGCGCCGTGTCCACGCCGACTTTCGTCGCGCGGAACTTGAACGTGCCGGTCTGGTTGATCGTCGCGCCGACCACGGTGGCGCCGACCAATTTCTTGACCGGCAGGCTCTCGCCCGTGATCATGGACTCATCCACGCTCGACTCGCCCTCGACGAGCACGCCGTCCACTGGGATTTTGTCACCGGGGCGGATGAGGACGATGTCATCCAGAACGACTTCTGATGTCGGCACTTCGGCCGGTTGCCCGTTGCGGATGACCGTCGCCTTCGGCGGCGCGAGGTTCATCAGGGCCTGAATGGCCTGCGACGCCCCGGAGCGGGCGCGCATCTCCATCCAGTGGCCGAAGAGCACGAAAGCCAGCAGCAGCACCGCCGCTTCGTAAAAAACTTCGCCCTCAAACAGGAATGTGGCTGCCACGCTGAAGAGGTACCCGGCCAACACGGAGAGCGTGACAAGTACGGCCATATTCAACACGCCATTCTTCAGTCCACGCCATGCGCCAGTGTAAAACACCCAGCCGCCGTACAGCACGGCGGGCGTCGCGAGCAGGAACGAGAGCACTTCGTTGGACAGTCCGAATGGCAGAGGGGGTTGAATCTTGAAGAAGTCCGTGAACAGCGGCGAGTACAGGAAGACCGGGATGGCAAGGACGAACGAGACGAGGAAGCGGTTACGCATGTCGCGCACCATGCCTTCCATGCTCATGCCTGCGCCATGGCCCACACCTGCACTTGCATGCGGTGCAAGTGTCTCGTGGGCCATGGCTTCCATTTCTCCGGAGGCGGCCAACTCATGTCCGGCGTGGACCTCCGCTTTGACGGCAGCAGGTTTAGTGGCGGGCATGGCGTGTCCGGCGTGTTCTGTGTGCTCGGCAGGTTTGGCAGCCGGCATCGCATGCCCAGCGTGCGCGCCCATAGTGTGTCCCCCGTGCGCCATTGCCAGCGGCGGATCGTTCGGCTTGGCCACATGCTCCGGCAGGCACTCGCCCGAGCAACCGTAGCCGCAGTCGGTCACGCACTTTTTAATTTCGGCCAGCGTCACCGACTCGTCGTGATAGACCGTGGCGGTACCGGTCATGAAATTAGTTTCGACTTTATGGATGCCGGGGTGCTTGCACAACTGCTTCTCCACCCCGGCGGGCGCGAGCGGCGTTTCGACGCCTTCCAAGTTGATGACGGTGGTTTTCATATTTCTTGCCTCCCGGGCCAAGAGGAGGGGCCCGATTTCTGCCCTGGCCAATCTTACATGAAATGACCGGGCTAACAATACTCTCGAATCGCGTCCGGGGGGACTGCCGAATGGCCTGAGTGCGTACGACAACCAGGCGTTTGCCCTGCTCACCGTGCCGGATTTGCCGTCGATGGGCTGGCCGCCTGAAGTTATGGAGACTCAAAAGAAGATTGCCCGCAACAGCCGACCGCTTTGAGCGATTCTCCTCAAATGATGTCTCCGCGCCAGCGATACCACATCCAGCCCACACAATAGCCGAGGACGGCGCCCGCCAATCCAGAGGCCCAATGCAGCGGGTGAGGTTGCCCGTCGAGGGCGATCCGGGCGATGATGTAACCGGCGAAGCCCAATCCGATGATCCAGACGTAGACCACCAGTGGCCAATCCGGGCGCGCCTTTTTGGCATCTGCCTTTCCAGGTTTGGCGTATTTGCTCATGCTTGTATTCTCCTTTTCAAGTCGCGTTGGCTAACCGGCCCCGCATCCACGATAATCACATCGTGCATCTCAGGCATTGCCAAACGTCCCAATTTAAGTCAAAGACCGCGCGCGATACTCGTGTCGCCCATCGCCACCGGCCCGGGCCACGGCCTCAATCAAGGCGGGGATAGCCGTCAGGTTGGGATTGAATACCACCTCGGCCATTCCAATCGTGTGATCCACTTCGGCGTCCACGACGCCCTTGAGTGACAGCAGGCTGTTGCGGACGCGCGCCGCGCAGTTGGGGCAGCCCATGCCCTGCACGGTGAGCAAAGCTGAGGTGGTCGTCTGCTGCTCTTCGGCGGTGGCCGTTTTTTGCAGCGGTTCGACGTGACAATTCTCATCCATGGCGTTTTACCTTTCTGCGAGAGAAGGTTTAGTGGCAGCCGCCGGAGTGACCAGCGTGCTCGTCCTTGGAGGATTGGGCCGCGCTGGCCGGGCCATCCACATTCGTTGTCGAGCGGGGACGTTGCCCATGACCGGCGTGGCCGCCATGTGCAGCGTGCATGAAGAAGTGCCCACCGAGGAACAAGGCGAACAGGGCGTAATAGCCGACGGTGCTCAACGGGACGTTGAAGATGAAGATCGCCGCCAGCGCGATAGCCAGGCCAGAGCCCAGAATCCAGATCACGGGCGGAATACGCACGGGACGATCAGTTATGGGGTGATTGTGTTCCATGTGAGTCTCCTTGGAAGCGAAGTGTTGCTCCAAGGATGACTCTAAGCGGACTGGGGTTGAGGGTGTGAGAGGCGTTTAGCCTGTTTGGGGATACGCCGTTTGGCGGGTGGCTAGAGGTGATTAGAACAGGTTTCTCTCATCCCCGTCTAATCTTTGCGAGCGAGTATGCCCGTCAATCCTCTTCGGTGGGATGTTCGATTTCACCCGCCACGAAGCGGTCGGGGTCAGACTCAAATGCGCGCAGGCAGGCGCGGGTGCAGAAATAGACGCGCTGGCCGCGATAGAGGGCGCTGGGGTAGCGATCAGGGTCGCTGATCTTTCCGCCGCAAACGGTGCGGGTTTCCGGATCATTTGATGGCGCGGGTTGATTCATGCGTTGATTTGCTCCAGGGCCATTTGTTTTCCGGCTTGCCCCATGATACCCCACTCTCCCCACTGCTGCCATTTCTGCACACGTAACCCGGCAGCCTCCAGCCCGGCGCGGAACTCGCGCCCATAAAACTGCGTAGCCTGTGGGTGATCAAACAGAGCACGCATGGGCCAGGCCGAGGTAAAACCTCTCAGGATGTCCTCGAAATGAAATGTCCCGCCCGGCTTTAGGACACGTGCGATTTCCTTCAGTGCTTGTGACCAGTTCGGGATGTGATGGATGATGTCGTAATCCGCCACCGCATCGAAACTGGCATCAGGCGCGCCGAAGGTGGCTTCGGCGTCGCCGACGAAGACGTGGGCGCGGTCGCCGTATTTGGCGACGCGCTGTTGCGCGAGGGCGGCCATCTTTGGGTCAAGATCAAAGCCGGTGACGTGCGCCGCGCCAAGCGAAAACAGGATTTCCATCCCCACGCCGCGCCCACAGCCCACTTCAAGCACGCGCTTTCCGGCGAGCGAGCGGCGCGGGCCAATCAACCACGGCGTCTCCAGCCAGCGTTGAGACGCGGCGCGCACCGGGTTGTTCATCAGAGCGAACTCAAGCGCATTCAGTTTCATGGCGGGGGCCAGTTGCCGCTCACGTCCTCCAGTTGCGGCGCGTCGCCGCCCATGATGCGCCAGCCGCGCGGCGTTTTGAGTAAGGCGATGTCTTGCATGGCTTTGGCGCTGAAGATGGCCTGGCCGCTACGGATGACGCTGAAGTGCAGGCGGTACGTCACTTTGGCCAAACCGGCGTCCTCGCGCGTTCTTTGCGCTTCGAGCGCGGTGATGTCAAACGAATGAAATTGAACGGCGTTGTTGCCCGGCAGTTGTGAGATGAAGTCCTTATAAGCCTGCTGAGTCTCCGCCAGCCCGGCGGCCACTGCGCCCTCGGCTTCGGTGGCGAAGTATTCGTCGAGCGCGTCCGGGTGACGCTGATTCAGGCCGCCGAGGGCGGCCGACTGGACTTCATCTATCACACGCCGCACAGCACGTTCTTCCCCGCCACGCTGGGTCAGCCAGGCCGCGCCGACGATAAAGGCAACAAGCACGATAAGGCCGGTGATTCTTTTCATGGGATGCCTCCAGCAACAGTTTGTGGTCGGCGCGGGAAGAAGGCGGGCGTGGTCGCAGCGTAACGGGCATAAGCGTCGCCAAAGTCTGCCAGCGCCTCGCGCTCCTCACGCCGCGCCAGCCGGACGTACATCGTCATCAGAATGGGGAACATGATCAACGTAATCAGCGTTGGCCACTGGATCAGGAAGCCAAGCATGATGACGATGAAGCC
>DATDRS010000486.1:0-19560 GCA_035291605.1 Anaerolineales bacterium
GCGCAGGGCTGCTATTTCCCGCCGAAGTTCCGGGTTGGGAAAGCCGAGTTTGAGCACCACCTCCGCGCCATCGGCTCGGACGGCCGGGGCGACGTAGTTATAGGACAACTCAAACGGCGGCCCGACGCGTAACGACCAACGGTGCTCGCACTCGGCAATCAGGGCGGGCAGGCCCTTCAACCACGCTTCGCCTTCCGCGCCGTCGAGTTCAACAATCGTGCGGGCAAAATTGTCGGGGATGATGGTCATGGACAAGACGATTGGGGTCAGACCTTTAGGGTCTTCGAGACCCTAAAGGTCTTTCCTCCGCCTCTTTAGCCGAGTTCCACAACCCATCCAACTCTCCCAGCGTCATCTTCGTCATGTCTTTGCCCTGCGCTTTAGCGGCGCCTTCCACCCGCGCAAAGCGCCGGGCAAACTTGGTGTTCGCCGCGCGCAGCGCCGCCTCCGGATCCACCTTCAGCCAGCGGGCCAGGTTCACCACGGCGAAGAGCAGGTCGCCGACCTCGTCTTCCTTCTCGGCCTCGTCCTGCGCATTTTCGATCTCGGCGAGTTCCTCTCGGACTTTCGCCTTCACGCCGGAGATGTCAGGCCAGTCGAAGCCCACGCGCGCGGCGCGGCGCTGGTAGGTATCCGCCTGCATGAGCGCGGGCAGGCCGGGCGGGACCGTGCCCAGCACGCCTTTGTCCGGCTGGTCCGCGCCGTTGCGCTCGGCGGCCTTGAGTCTTTCCCAGTTCTCCAGCACGTCCCGGACCCCGTTCACTTTCACGTCGCCAAACACGTGCGGGTGGCGGCGGATCAGTTTGGCCTGGATCCCGGCGACGACCTCGGCCAGCGAGAACTCGCCATGCTCCAGCGCGATCTGGGACTGCAGGACGATTTGCAGGAGCAGGTCGCCCATTTCCTCGCGCATCGCCTGCGGGTCGTCGGCGTCAATCGCGGTGAGCACCTCGTAGGCCTCTTCGAGCAGGTTGGTGCGCAGGGATTGGTGCGTCTGCTCGCGATCCCACGGGCAGCCGTCGGGGGCGCGCAGGTGGGCGACGGTCTCCTGCAGTGTCTCGAACGCCGACGCTTGCGGGAGCGGCGGGACGAAGAGCGCGGTCAGGTGCGCGATGTGCGGGCTGCGGTCAATCGCGTAGAGCGGGAGGCGCTCCACTCTTTCGTCCGGCGTGCCCACCGCGTGGACGAGCGTCACGGCGTGGTCGTCGGGGTACTGGTTCATCAGCGTCAGCTTCAGGTCGCTGGCGAGCGCGGGCGAATAGAGCTGGGCGACGAGGGCGGGCGCGTCGGGATGAAACGTGGGGTGGTGGCGCGCGGCCAGGTCGAGCGCGTCGGCGAGCTGCAAGTTAGGCAGCCCGTCCACGCTCAGGGCTTCGAGCGCGGGTTCGATGAAAGACAGGCCGGCGATCAGGCGGACCGCGAGGGAACGCCCGGCCGCGCGGGCGCGGATCAACCCCACCGTCGCTTCGGCCACGCACGGGTGACCGGGGACTGCGTAAACCACGCCCTCTGGCCGGGTTCCCAAATCCAGGACCTTTTGCGCGATGGTCTCATACACCTGGGCGAAGTCTGCGACGCTCTCGTACACGTCGTCGAAGCTGTGGCGAACGAGGTGCGCGGGGAGACCGTCCACAGTGGGATGGCGCGCCGTGCGCAGGTAGACCTCGCGCGCCGAGGCCAGCGCCTCCCACGCTTCGCGCGTCAGGTGGGCCGGGTTGCCGGGGCCGAGGCCGACGATGGTGATGCCAGGCATGGGGTTCTCCTCGGGTTTAAGGCGCAAGGCTCAAGGCTCCGGTAGGCATGAACCTTGAGCCTTGAGCCTTGCGGCTTGCGCCAGAGACGCCAGACGCCACTCGGGCGCTTAGCGCTTGGTGAACGTCGGGGCCTTGCGGGCGCGCTTGAGGCCGGGCTTCTTGCGCTCCTTCATCCGGTCGTCGCGGGTGAGGAAACCGCCCTTGCGCAGCGGCTTGTTGTATTCGGGGTTGAGCTTGAGCAGCGCGCGGGCTACGCCCATCTGCGCGGCGCCGGCCTGGCCGGTGACGCCGCCGCCGGTGACCTTGATGCTCACGTTGTACCGGCCCAGCACGCCGGTCGCCTTGAGCGGCGCGGTGACCTGTTCGAGATCGCCCACGCGGGTGAAATAAGCCTGACCCGCCTTGTCGTTGCAGGTGATCGCGCCGTCGCCGGAGAAGAGACGGACGCGGGCAGTGCTGGTCTTGCGGCGGCCAACGCCTTCGTAGTATTGATTAGCCATTCCTTATCCCTCGTGCAAATTCTTCCATTCGGTCGGTTGCTGCGCCGCGTGCGGGTGCTCCGGCCCGGCGTAGACCTTGAGCTTTTTGAGCAGCGCGCGGCCCAGTCTGTTGTGCGGGAGCATGCCGCGCACCGCGTGCGTGATCACGCGGTCGGGGTGCTTGGCGAGCTGATCGCGCAGGCTGATGGATTTAAGCCCGCCCGGGTACATGGAGACGGTATAGTACATCTTCTCGGTCGCCTTCTTGCCCGTCACGGCGATCTTCTGGGCGTTGACGACGATGACGTAGTCGCCCACGTCGAGGCCCGGCGTGAAGGTGGGCTTGTGCTTGCCGCGCAGGATCGTCGCCACCTTCGCGGCCAGCCGGCCCAGGTTCTGGCCGGCCGCATCCACCACGTACCATTTCTGTTCGATTTCGCCCGCTTTGACAACGTAGGTTTTGTTCACGTTCACTTCCTCTTGATCAATAAATTACTTCCACCAGACACAGCCCCTGCGGCGGGGCGATGGGCGGGCACTGCGCCCGGTCACGGGACTGCAGGATGGCTGCGAAGTCTGCGACGGCCAGGTCGCCCGCGCCCACTTTCTTCAACGCGCCCACCAGGCTGCGCACCATCCGGTATAAAAACGCATCGGCCTGAATCTCGAAGCGCAGCGCCTCGCCCTGCGCGGCCCATTCGGCGCGCCTCACCGTGCGCGTCGTGCTCTCGCCGCCGTCTGGGTCCGCGCCAAAGGCCGCGAAGTCGTGGCGGCCTACCAGCCTCTGGCTGGCCGCCTGCATGGCTTCCACGTTCAACGCGGGCGGCCACACGTGCCAGGCGTACCGCGCCGCCAGCGGCGAGCGCACGGGTGCGTTGTAAAGGGTGTAACGATAACGACGTCCCTTCGCCGCGTAGCGCGGGTGAAAGTCCGCGGCGCACTCATCCAGCGCCTTGATCGCCGCGTCTGGCGGCAGGTTCGCGTTGAGCGCCCGGAGCAAAGCCTCGCTCCCGTGCCGCCATTCAAAGTCGAAGGCGATGACCTGTCCCGAGGCGTGCACCCCGCTGTCAGTGCGTCCCGCCCCCAGGACGGCTTTCCCCGTCCAACCGATCCGCCCGAGCGCGGCCTCGATTTCCCCCTGCACCGTGCGGCTCAGTCCCTCAGCCTGCCGCTGAAAGCCGAGGAACTCCGTGCCATCGTACTCGACGACGGCCCTGTACCGCGCCACGTCTCAGTAACCAGCTGCCCGTCATCAGATCACAGGCAATCTGACGGCCGCCGACTGTCCACGGGCGGCTGTCTACTGACTACTCCTCCACCATCTCCAGCAAGACCATCGGCGCGGCGTCGCCCAAGCGCGGACCGAGCTTCAGCAGGCGGGTGTAACCGCCGCGGCGCTTCTCGTAGCGCGGCGCGATGGTCTCGAAAAGTTTTTTGACCACGTTCGGATTGTTGAGGCGCGCGGTCGCCACGCGGCGCGCATGCACCAGCCGCGCCCTGGCCTCCGCGCCCTCGCCCTGCCCGGCCCGCACCCCGCGCTTGGCCAGGGTGATGAGTTTCTCGACTTCGGACCGGATCGCCTTGGCCTTGGCCTCGGTGGTTTCAATGCGCTCGTGCTCGAAGAACTGCGTCATCAGCGTCCGGCGCAGCGCATTGCGTTGGTCAAATGAACGGCCTAACCTGCGGCCATAGACACGGTGCTTCATGAAGACTTCTCCGGTTCAGCCTTGGCCTCCTGATCCTTCAGGTAGCCTTTTTCGCGCAGCTTGTCGCGCAGTTCGTCCAGGCTCTTGTCGCCGAAGTTGCGGATGGCCAGCATGGCCTCGTCGCCCTTCGAGAGCATGTCAATGACCTCGCCCACGGTAGTGATCCCCGTGCGTTTGAGCGAGTTGAACACGCGCACCGACAGGTCGAGCTGCTCGATCGGCGTCTCGTAAACCTCGCTGGAGACTTTGGGCATCTCCTCCGGTTGGGGCGCGGCCGCCAGCGACTCTTCGGTGACGCCCGCGACCAGCCGCAGGTGCGACATGAGGATCTGCGCGCTCTCCTTGAGCGCCGCCTCCGGGCGGAGCGTGCCGTCCGTCCAGACCTCCAGCACCAGGCGGTCGTAGTTGGTATTCTGGCCCACGCGGGCGCGCTGCACGTCAAAATTGACGCGCTTGGTCGGGCTGTAGATCGCGTCCACCGGGACTTCGCCGAGCGGCAGCCGCCCGCGCTCCTCGGAGGGCGAATACCCGCGCCCGCGCTGAGCGGTCAATTCGATCTCCAGCCGCGCCTTGTCGTTGTCCACCGTGAACAGGTAGAGGTCAGGGTTGACGATCTCCACCTCCGACGGGCAGATGACGTCGGCGGCGGTGACCACGCCCTCGCCCTGCACCTCGAGGCGCAGGCGGGCCGAGTCGCCTTCGTGCAGGATCAGGCGCAGTTGCTTGACCTGCAGGATCACCTGCGTCATATCCTCCTTGACGCCGGGGATCTCCGAGAATTCGTGGTGGACATCCGCGACGCGCAGGGAGGAGACGGCCGCCCCTTCGAGCGAGGCGAGCAGCACGCGGCGCAGCGCGTTGCCGAGCGTGATGCCGTAGCCGCTCTCCAGCGGGCTGATGATGAACTTGCCGTAGTTCCGTGAGATGTTCTCGCCCTCGATCTTGGGCAAGACCATGCTGTTGGTCACTGTCGTCGTCATTTGACTCTCCACTCAGGCGCCCTTTACGTTCCGCGCCCGAGGCTGTTGAGTTGAGTCTGTCTGATGCGCTCAGTTGGGGCGGCCGTTGAACGGCCGCCCCAACAAGACAATCCGTTTAGCGGCCTGAGTAGTATTCGACGATGAGCTGCTCATTCAGGCGGGCGTCAACGTCTTGCCGCGCGGGCAGATTGACGACTCTGCCCGAGAGCGTCGTCAGGTCCCGGTTGAGCCAGCTGGGCGAGGTGTGATGCTCCTCGGCGGCCCTCAGGTCGCGGAAGTACGGGCGGCTCTGCGAGCCGGGGCGCACTTCGATCACGTCGCCCGGCTCCACCAACACCGACGGCACGTCGGTGCGGCGGCCGTTGATGTTGAAGTGCCCGTGCGTCACGAGCAGGCGCGCCTGCGCGCGGCTGCTGGCGTAGCCGAGGCGGTAGACCACGTTGTCTAGCCGCCGCTCCAGCAGCTGCAGGAGCACCTGGCCGGTCAGGCCGCGGCTCCGCAGCGCCTCCTTGTAGTAGCGGCGGAACTGCGCTTCCAGCACGCCGTAGATGCGGCGCGCCTTCTGCTTCTCGCGCAGTTGGTTGAGATAGTCGGAGGCGCGGTTGCGCCTGAACTGTCCGTCCTTGCCGTGCTGACCGGGGGCAAAATCGCGCCGGTTCTCGGGCTTCTCAAACGGGCACTTCTGCGACATGCAGCGCGCGCCCTTGAGATACAGTTTTTCACCTTCACGCCGGCAGAGTCTGCACACCGGCCCTGTATATTTGGACATGCTGGCTTAATTCCTTCCGTGAATTACACGCGGCGTTTCTTCGGCGGACGACAACCGTTGTGCGGGACGGGGGTGATGTCCCGGATCGAGCGCACCTTGAGGCCCGCGCCTTGAATCGCGCGGATGGCCGCTTCGCGGCCTGGGCCGGGGCCTTTGACGAACAGGTCCACCTCGGACATCCCCAGGTCCATGGCCGTCCTCGCCGCCTGCTGGGCCGCCATCCGCGCCGCGTAGGGCGTGCTCTTGCGGGAGCCTTTGAACCCCGCCGTCCCTGCCGAACCCCAGGCCAGCGTGTTGCCCTGCTGGTCAGTGAACGTGACGATGGTGTTGTTGAAGCTGGCGAAGACGTGCACGGTCCCGAGAGGGGGCGCGTGCTTCGTTTTCTTGGTTGCCGAGCGCCGAGCGCCCTTGGGTGTAGCTTTGGCCATTGTTCCTCGCTCTCAAACGATTACTTCTTCTTCGCGCCGCGCCGACGACCGCGTCCGGCCACCGTCTTCTTCGCGCCCTTGCGCGTGCGCGCGTTCGTGCGGGTGCGCTGGCCGCGCACCGGCAGGTTGCGGCGGTGCCGCAGGCCCCGGTAGCAGCCGATCTCGCCCAGGCGCTTGATGCGCAACTGGACTTCGCGGCGCAGGTCGCCCTCTACCGTGTAGTGCTGGACGATGTAATCGCGCAGCGCGGCGACTTCCGCCTCGGTCAAATCGCGGATGCGCTTGTCCGGGCTGATGCGGGTCACGGCCAGGATATCGCGTGAGCTTCTCCGGCCGATCCCGTACAGATAAGTCAGCCCGATTTCCACGCGCTTCTCGCGAGGGAGGTCAACGCCTTCAATACGTGCCATAGGTCTCTGTGTGCTCCTTGCTCATTTCAGCAGTGGACGTTGGATGTTGGAGATTCGCCGCTGGCGACCCGTGGGCCTCCAACTTCCAAAGCTATCCCTGCCGCTGCTTGTGTTTCGGGTTCTCACAAATGACGTACATTTTGCCCGCGCGGCGGACGATCTTGCACTTCGGGCAGCGTTTGCGAATTGAAGCGGAAACTTTCATTCTTACTCTCCAGACTCATAACGATGGCAAGCCGTTTGATTATACCTGCCGGTCTTTGTTTTGGTCAACGGATGAGCGGGATTTTTCGTCGTTTCATCCGCGGATTACAACCGGGTCAGTATCTCCGGCTCTCCTTCGGTAACGGCCACCGTGTGCTCAAAATGCGCCGTCAACTTTCCATCTTTCGACGCGACCGTCCACTGGTCGGCCAACACGCGGGTCTCCGGCTTCCCGGCCAGCGTCATCGGCTCAAGCGCGATGGTCATCCCGGGACGCAGGCTCGGGCCGGTGCCGGCCTTGCCGTAATTGTGGATGAACGGCGCCTCGTGCATCTCCCGCCCGATCCCGTGGCTCGTATACTGGCGGACGACGTTGAAACCGCGGCGCTCGACGTGGGTCTGGATGGCTGCCGCCACATCCCCCGTGCGTTTGCCCGGCCGCAGCATGTCAATCGCGGCGTAGAGCGCCCCCTCCGTAGCCGCCAGCAGGTTTTCGGCCTCCGGCGAGACGCGCCCGATGACGAAGCTGACCGCGGAGTCGCCGTAGTAGCCCTGATGCCTCACCCCGCAGTCAATGCTGACCAGATCCCCTTCTTTCAAGACCCGCTTCCCTGGGATGCCGTGCACCAGTTCTTCGTTGACCGAGATGCAGGTCGAGGCCGGGAAGGGATAGGGCCCCGGATACCCCTTGAAAGCCGGCTGCGCTTTGTGCTGCCGGATGATCTTCTCGGCCAGCGTATCCAACTGCCGCGTCGTCGTGCCGGGCCTGGCGTGCGCGCGCAATTCCGCGAGCGTGACCGCCACGATCCGCCCGGCCTGGCGCATGATCTCCAGTTCGCGCACGCTCTTGCGCTCAATCCCGGACGACCGGGGCGGCGCGCTCGCCGCGCGGATCATGGCGCGCTGGCCGCCTCCGCCGCCGTGATCAGCGCCGCCGTGACTTCCGCGATGGACTTCTCTCCGTCAATCTCGACCAGTTGGCCGCGCCGGGTGTAGAACGCGATGAGCGGCGCGGTCTGCTCAAAGAAGACCTTGATGCGCTTCGCCTGCACTTCCGGCGTGTCGTCGGGCCGTTGGAAAAGTTCCGTCCCGTCCACGTCGCACTTTCCGGCGACTTTGGGCGGGTTGAACAGCAAGTGATACGTGTGCTGCAGCGGCCCCCGGCACGTCCACCGCCCGGAGAGGCGCTCCAGCAAGACGCCGTCGCGGACTTTCACATACAGGACGACGTTGACCTTCCCCCCAAACTCGGCCAACAGGCCATCCAGCGCTTCAGCCTGCGGCACCGTGCGGGGAAAGCCGTCCAGCAGCGCGCCGGGCCGGGCATCGGGCTGCGACAAGCGCTCCCGGATCATCTGGATCGTGACGTCATCCGGGACCAGCGCCCCCTTGTCCATGTACGTCCGCGCCAGTTGGCCCAGCGGCGTCTGGCGCTTCAAATTGTCGCGGAACAGGTCGCCCGAGGCGACTTGCGGCAGGCCAAACTTCTGACAGAGATGCTGCGCCTGAGTTCCTTTGCCCGCCCCCGGCCCCCCCAACAAAAGGATATAGTTCGGCATGTCGCGTCCCTCGTCCTATTTGACGAGCAGCGTTTCCTCGTACCCGCGCAATTTTAGCTCGGCGTCCAGGGTGAAGAACGTATCGCGCACCACGCCCACCACGATGAGCAGCCCGGTGCTCAAGATGGAGAAGTTCGTGGCGGCCGGGATGAGCGGCCGCACGAGGAAGGGCATGATCGCTACCGCGCCCAGGAAGACCGCCCCCGGCAGCGTGATGCGGCGCAGGACTTTCGTCAGATACTTCTGCGTCGGCGCGCCCTTCGTCACGCCGGGCACTTGCGCGCCCACACGCTTGAGGTTCTCGCCGTAGTTCTGCTGACTGAAAATCACGTCGGTGTAGAAGAACGTGAATGCCACCACCATGAAGAAGTAGATCACCCAGTAATACGGGCTTTGACCGCCGAACAGGTTGCTGACGTCGAGGGCCAGTTTGCTCACCCACTCCGTCGCCGCGCCCGTAAAGAACTGCGCGATGATCGCCGGGAAGGTCAGGATGGATTGCGCGAAGATCACCGGGATCATACCCGCCATGTTGACCTGCAGCGGCAGGTTGCCGCGCACCGGCATGCTCTGCCGCTGGCCAATGCGCCGCCCCGGATACATCACCGGCACGTTGCGCCGTCCCTGCTGGACGAACACGATCACCAGCACCGACAGGATCACCACCACCAGGAAAGTGCCCAGATACCGCCAGCGGTTCTGCTCGTCGGCGAGCAACGACCCCATGTTCGACGGGACGCGCGAGACGATGCCGGCGAAGATGATGAGCGACAGGCCTTGATTGCGGACGCCGTACTCGGAGATCAACTCGCCCAGCCAGATGGCAAACATCGTGCCGCCGGTCATGGTGATGATCATGGTGAAGGTTGGCAGGTTGAAGCCCAGGTTGAAGTTCAGGATGGGCGCGCCCGTCTGGAGCGAGAGAATGAGCCGCACCTGCCCGAAAGCGTTCAGCGCGGCCATGGGCACGGCCAGGTAATACGTCCAACGCTCCATGAACTCGCGCCCCTGCCGCGGGTCCTCTTCCATGATGCGCTGCAGGCGCGGGATGATCGGCACCAGCAGCTGCAGGATGATCTGGGCGGTGATGTACGGGTACACGCCCATGGCCAGCACCGAAAACGTCGAGACGGTCCCGCCGGAGAGCAGGTCCAGCAATCCCACGAGCGTCCCCGCGCCCGTCGAGGTCTGCTCCAACAACTCGCGCAGAGCCAGAGGGTTCACGCCCGGGACCGGCACGTGCGCGGCGAAACGATAAATCATCAACAGCCCCAACGTGATCAGCAGGCGGTTGCGGATGTCGGCCATGCCCCACAACCGCCTGAGGTAGCGCAGCGCCGAGGAGAAGAAATCACTCATGGGTCAAAAACCTCCGGGCCAAAAGGGCGCGCACTCAGGCGATGATCTCCACTTTGCCGCCCGCGGCTTCCACCTTCGCCACCGCCGACTTGCTGGCGCGATGCACTTTGAGGGTCAGCGCCTGTTTCACGCGGCCGCGCCCCAGCAGGACCACCCTCTGCCCCTCGTCGCGGATGAGGCCGGCCTGCGCCAGGGACGCCGGGTTCAATTCCGCGCCCGCCGGAAATTCCGCCAGCCGGTCGAGGTTGACTTCGGCGTACTCGACGCGGCGGATGTTGGTGAAACCGCGCTTGAACGGCAGGCTGCGGAAGAACGGCAGGTTGCCGCCCTGGCGATAGAGGCTGCCGCCCTTGGCTTTGCGCGCGCCTTCACCCTTGGTGCCGCGCCCGGCAGTCTTGCCCTGCCCGGCGGCGATGCCCCGGCCCACGCGCTTCCTCTTTTTCTTCGCTCCGTCTGTAGGAGCCAGGTCGTGTAATTTCATGATCGTGTCCCTTCGTCCTCGCCACGGATGACTGATCACTGATGACTGGCTTCATCAGGAAGCGATCAGTGAGCAGTGAGCAGTTATCGGTTAGCCCACCTCTTCAACGCGCACCAGGTGCGCCACTTTGGCGAGCATCCCGCGCAGCTGCGGCGTATCAACCTGCTCCACCGTCTGGTGCGTGCGCGTCAGGCCGAGCGCCCGCACGGTGGCCTTGTGCCGCTTGGTATTCCCCAGCGGACTGTGCACCAGCGTGATCCGGAGGACTTTGGTCTTCGCCGGGTTAGCCATTCTTCTTGCTCCGCGTCCGCGTCCAGAACGGCGAGACTTCCTGGGGTTCCTTGCGGCGGTGCGCCGCTTCCGTCTCCGGGTTCTTCAACTGCCGCAGGGCCAGCAGCGTGGCGTTGACCACGTTGAGCACGTTAGCGCTGCCCAGCGATTTCGTCAGGATGTCGCGCACCCCGGCCGCCTCGAGCACCGCGCGGACACCGCCGCCCGCGATGACCCCCGTGCCGGGCGAGGCGGGCTTGAGCATCACCCTGGCCCCGCCGTATTCCGCAATCACCTCGTGAGGGATGGTGGTCCCCGACAGGTGCACGGACTTCAGGTTCTTGCGCGCCTGCTCCGTGGCCTTGCGGATCGCGTCGGGGACGGCGCGGCTCTTGCCCACGCCCAGCCCCACGCGGCCCCGGTTGTCGCCGACCACGATCGTCGTGCGGAAGGCGAAGCGCCGGCCGCCCTTGATCACTTTCGCCACGCGCGCGATGTCCACCACGCGCTCGTCGAGCTCTTCGCCCCTCTCTTCGTTCCGTTCCCGGCTGCGAACGTTGCGTCGTTCTGCCATATTAGAACTCCAATCCGCCTGCCCGCGCGCCGTCGGCCAGAGCCTTCACGCGCCCGTGGTATTTGTACCCGCCCCGGTCGAAGATCACCCGGGTCACGCCCTGGGCCTTGGCCCGCGCTGCCACCGCCGCCCCGACCAGTTGGGCCTGCTCGGCCTTCTTCTTGCCTGCCAGGCCGGCCTTGAGTTCCGCATCCACGGTAGACGCGGAGCACAGCGTCGTGCCGTTCACGTCGTCAATCACCTGCGCGTAGATGTGCGCCAGGCTGCGATAGACGTTCAGGCGTGGCCGCTCGGCGGTCCCGCTCACATGCGCCCGCACCCGCCGGTGGCGGCGTTCGCGCTGCTCTGCTCGCTGTTTAGTCGTCATAGGCTATCCAACTTTCCCGGCCTTACCAGCCTTGCGGCGGACGTGCTCGCCCAGGTAACGCAGGCCTTTGCCCTTGTACGGCTCCGGCGGGCGCCACTTGCGGACATCTGACGCCACCTGCCCCACCAGTTCCTTGTCAATGCCGGAGATGGTGATCGTCTTGGTCTTGTCATCCACCGCGAAAGCAATGCCCGGCGGCGGGTCCACTTCGACCGGGTGGGAATAGCCCAGCGCCATGACCAGCTGCTTGCCCTTCATCTCGGCGCGATATCCCACCCCTTCGATCTGCAGGACTTTGGAGAAGCCCTCGCTCACGCCCGCCACCATGTTGCGGATCAGGGCGCGTGTCGTGCCGTGCAGAGCGCGGACGGCGCGCTCGTCCGAAGGGCGCTGGACGACCACTTGCCCGTCCTTCATCTCGATCTGCATGGTCGGCGAGAACGTCCGGCTCAATTCGCCCCTGGGGCCATTGACCTTGACGGTATTCCCTTGAATAGCCACCTGCACGCCCTTGGGGATGGCGACAGGCATCTTACCAATCCGAGACACTGTTCGTCCTCCTGGTCAGCCACTCGCATCTCCAGGGAGCGCGAGGCCGATCTGACCGATTACCATATCTTGCACAAAACTTCGCCGCCCACGCCCAACCGCCGCGCGCGCGTGCCGGTCATCACGCCCCTCGGCGTAGAGAGGATGGCCACCCCCATCCCGGAGAGCACCCACGGGATGTCTTTCCTCCGCGCGTAGACCCGGCGGCCTGGCTTCGAGATGCGCTCCAGGCCGGTGATCACGGGCCGCTTCTCGCGGCGCACGCCGACATACTTGAGGCTCAGGCGCAGCGTCGGCTGGATCGAATCTTCCGTAGTCACGACGGCGAAGTCGTCAATGAAACCCTCTTCCCTCAAAATCTGAGCAATGGACTGCTTCAGTTTTGAGCCGGGGACAGACACGCTCGCGTGCCCCGCGATCAGCGCGTTACGGATACGGGTGAGCATGTCGGCAATCGGATCGCTATACATACCAGACTCCTCTTCCGCCTTTACCAGGAACTCTTCACCACGCCGGGGATCTTTCCGGCGAGGGCCAGTTCGCGGAAGCAAATACGGCACAAATGGAAACGGCGCAGGTAACCGCGCGGGCGGCCGCACCGTTCGCAGCGGTGGCGCACGCGCACAGCATACTTGCGGTGCAGCTCGCGGTTGATCATTGATTTCTTCGCCATGACTACGCGCCTCTCTTGATAAACGGCATGCCCAGCAGTTGCAGCAACCGGCGGCCCTGCTCGTCGCTGCGGGCCGAGGTGACGACCGTGATCTCCATGCCGCGAATCTTGTCAATCTTGTCGTACTCGATCTCCGGGAAGACCAGCTGCTCGCGCAGGCCCAGCGTGTAGTTGCCTCGCCCGTCGAAGGCGTCAGGCGCCACGCCACGAAAGTCGCGCACGCGCGGCAGGGCCACATTCATCAGCCGGTCGAGGAAGGCCCACATGCGCTGGCCGCGCAGCGTCACCTTCACGCCGATGGGCTTGCCCTCACGCAGCTTGAAGTTTGAAATGCTCTTGCGCGCCTTAGTCACCACCGGCTTCTGGCCCGTGATGATCGTCAGGTCCGTCACCGCCCCGTCGAGCGCCTTGCTATCCGTCTGCGTCTCGGAGCCTACGCCCACGTTGACCACGACCTTCTTGACGCGCGGCACTTCCATCGCGTTGCGGAAAGCAAATTCGCGCATCAGTTGCGGCACCGCCTCCTGCTGGTAGCGTTCTTGAAGCTTGTTCATCACGTTCCTCATTCTCCCGATCCGGCGCGCTCAGGCGTCAATCACCGCTTCACAGCTGCGGCACACGCGCACGCTCCTGCCCCCCTCCAGACGCTGGCGGCCCACCCGTACCACCTCACCGCACCTGGGGCAGACCAGCATCACGTTCGACGCCTCCAGCGGCGCGTCGAAGATCAAAATCTCCGGCGCCGTCCGGCCGCCCCGCACCTGCGCCTCACGGGCGCGCTGGTGCTTCTTGTGCTGGTTCAGCCCCTGCACCACCACGCGGTTCTCCTGCGGCAGGACTTTCAGCACCTCGCCGCGCTTGCCGCGATCTTTGCCAGCGATAATTTCAACGGTATCGCCCTTTTTGATGTTCACAGTTCAACCTCGCTTATGGCGGATCGCCATCAGCCGCTGGCGGATGACGCGCGCGATCCACGATCGGCGATCGGCCATCGGCTACAAGACTTCCGGCGCGAGCGAGACAATCTTCATGAAGCCCTTCTCGCGCAGTTCACGCGCCACCGGACCGAAGATGCGCGTCCCTTTCGGGTTCTCGCCATCCTCGTCCAGGATGACGGCGGCGTTATCGTCGAAACGAATATAAGAACCATCGTCGCGGCGGTACTCCTTGGCGCAGCGCACGATGACGGCCTTGACGACAGCGCTCTTCTTGACCGTGCCCTGTGGGGCGGCGTCTTTAACTGCGGCGACCACCACATCGCCCACGGAGCCGTATTTGCGCTTGGAGCCGCCCAGGACGTGAATCACCAGCAGTTCGCGTGCTCCGGTGTTGTCGGCCACGTTCAAGCGGGTCTCGGTCTGAATCATGCCGCCCCTCCCTGACCCGCACCTTCCGCAGGGAGCTCGACCTGGTTGCCCTTCTCCAGAATGGCCTCGACCACCCAGCGCTTGTCTTTGCTGATCGGGCGGCTTTCCACAATCCGCACGGTATCGCCCTGTTGGCAGCCCTGGTCGTCGTGCGCCTTGAAGCGCGAGGAGCGGTGCACGACCTTGCCGTAGAGCGGGTGGCGGTAGCTGTTTTCGACCTCGACCACGACCGTTTTCATCATCTTGTTGCTGGTGACTTTGCCGATCAGGCGACGGCGAGCCATATTACTTCTCCTCCGCCGCCATTTCGGCGGCTAGCTGGCGCTCGCGCAACGCCGTCGCCAGCCGCGCAATCAGGCGGCGCGTGGCGCGCAAGCGGGAATAATCCTTCAACTGTCCCGTGCTGAACTGGAAGCGCAGTTTGAACAATTCTTCGCGGGCGTCGTCGAGCTTGGACTCGACCTCCGGCGTCGCCAGCGCCCGAATCTCGCTGATGTTCATGCCGACTGCCCTCCTTCGACGGTCAATTCATGGGCCGTGACCATCTTAGTCTTGATCGGCAGCTTGTAGGAGGCGAGGCGGATCGCTTCGCGTGCCACGTCCTCCGGCAAACCGGAGACCTCCAGGATAATGCGGCCCGGCTTGACGACGGCCACCCAGTGATCCACCGCGCCCTTGCCCTTGCCCATCCGGGTCTCGGCGGCCTTGCGCGTCACCGGTTTGTCGGGGAAGACGCGGATCCACACCTTCCCGCGGCGCTTCATGTAGCGCACCAAAGCCCGCCGCGCCGCCTCCAGTTGCCGCTGGGTCAACCAGCACGGCTCCAACGCCTGCAGCCCATATTCCCCGAAGGACACTTCGACGCCCCGGGTTTCGTGGCCTTTCATGCGCCCGCGCATTTGCTTGCGCCATTTAACGCGTTTTGGCATCAACATCGTCGTACCTCGCTCATGGCAGAGGGCCGATCGCCGGTAGGCGGCCATCCGCCACGGGCCATTGGCTATTCGCTCACGTAAACGTCTTCCGTCACTTCCGGAACTTCGTCCCCTTCCTGCTTCTTCTCGCCCTTGTAGATCCACACTTTCACCCCGATGCGGCCAAAGGTGGTCCGCGCCTCTGCGTGGGCGAAGTCAATGTCGGCGCGCAGGGTCTGCAGCGGCACGCGGCCCTCACGCTGCAATTCGCGGCGCTTCATCTCCGAGCCGCCCAGCCGCCCCGCGCAGACGATCTTGATTCCCAGCGCTCCGGAGCGCATGGCTTGGCCGATCGCCCGCTTCATCGCGCGGGCGTGGCTGATCCGCCGCGCGAGCTGGTCGGCGATGTTGTCCGCCACGAGCTTGGCCTCCAGGTCCGGCTGCGTGATCTCTTCCACCTCGACCTTAACCTTGGCGCTGGTGAGCTCCTGCAATTTCTCGCGCAGCACCTTCACCTGTGCGCCTTTGCGGCCAATCAGAATGCCGGGCTTGGCCGTGTAGATCGTCACGGTGAGGCTCGCGGGCGAGCGTTCGATATCAATCCTGGCGACGCCGGCTTTCGGCGCCTCTTTCACAATCAGCCTGCGGATGATCAGGTCCTGCTGCAACTGCGCCGCGTACTTGCCCTTCGGGGCGTACCAGCGGGCCTCCCAATCCTTGATGATGCCCAGGCGGAAACCAATCGGATGAACTTTGCGACCCATTTAGGTGGCGGCTCCTTCCCGTTCCTTCAGAACAATCGTAATGTGCGCGTTGCGCCGCAGGATCGGCTTAAACCGCCCGCGCGCGCCGAAGCGGCGCCACTTGCGTGTGGGGGCTTCGTCTGCATAGGCCTTCACCACGATCAAATCGTCGCGGTTGAGGCCGAAATTCTCTTCGGCATTCGCAATCGCCGTGCGGAGGACTTTAGCCACCGGCTGGGCGGCGGCGTGGGGCATGAACTTGAGCAGGTTCAGGGCCGCGTCGGCCGGCTGTCCCCGCACCAGGTCCACCACCCGGCGGACCTTCTGCGCGGAGATGCCCACATATCTGGCTTGTGCGCGAACTTCGTTCATGGCTTAACTTCCGCGGGAGCCGTCAGTTTTTCTTTCGTCACGTGCCCCTTGAACGTGCGGCTGGGGGCGAACTCTCCCAGCTTGTGCCCCACCATATTCTCCGTGATGTAGATCGGCACGTGACGGCGGCCATCGTGCACCGCAATCGTGTGGCCCACCATCTGCGGGAAGATCGTGCTTGCGCGGCTCCAGGTGCGGACGACCTTCTTCTCGCCCTTCTGGTTCATCGCCTCAATCTTCTTGAGCAGTTTCGGCTCTACGAACGGGCCTTTCTTCAATGATCGTGACATGGCTTCTCTCGCTTATGGCGGAGGGCGGGTCGCCGATGGCCATCACTGTTCCCGATCCGCCATCGGCTATCTGCCCTCCGCTATCGGCTATACGCTAACTCAGCGCTTTTTCCCTCGTCGCTTGACGATGTACTTGTCCGTCTGCTTGTTGTTGCGCGTCCGGTAACCACGCGTGGGCCGGCCCCACGGACTGCGCGGGCCGGGCTTGCCCACCGGCTGGCGGCCTTCACCGCCGCCGTGCGGGTGGTCCCGCGGGGACATCGCCGTGCCACGCACCGCCGGGCGGATGCCCATGTGGCGCTTGCGGCCCGCCTTGCCCAGCTTGACGTTGGAGTGATCCGGGTTGCCGACCACGCCGATCGTCGCCATGCAGGTCTGGCGGATCAGGCGCACTTCACCGGACGGCATGCGGATCTGCGCGAACTCACCTTCCTTGCCGAGCAATTGCGCCGAAGCGCCCGCCGAGCGGACAAGTTGCGCCCCCCGGCCCGGCTGGATTTCGATGTTGTGAATGAGGGTGCCGAGCGGGACGCTCGCCAGCGGCATCGCGTTGCCGGGGCGGATGTCCGCGTTCTTGCCCGAAATCACCGTGTCGCCCACCTTCAATTCGAGCGGCGCGATGATGTAGCGCTTCTCGCCGTCCACGTAATGCAGCAGCGCGATGCGCGCCGAGCGGTTAGGGTCATACTCAATCGCCGCGACGTGCGCCGGGATGTCGGGCTTGTCCCGTTTGAAGTCAATAAGGCGCAGCGCGCGGCGCGCGCCGCCGCCGCGATGCCGGACGCTGATCGTGCCCTTGAAATCGCGCCCGCCCGTCTTGCGCAGGGAGCGGATGAGACGGCGCTCCGGCTTGGACTTGGTGATCTCGTCAAAGGTCGGACTGGTCATCCCGCGCCGACCGGGCGAGGTAGGTTTGTAAACTTTGACAGCCATTACTTGACCCCCTCGAAGACGTCAATCGTCTGATCCGCGCGGATCGTCACAATCGCTTTTTTGTACTGGGCCTTCCGCACCACCATGCGGCGCCCTCGCCCGCGGCGGCCCTTCTTGGCCGGGGCGACGATCACGTTGATCTTTTGCACTTCGACGTCGAACAGCGTTTCCACTGCCTCTTTGATCTGCGGCTTGGTCGCCTGCGGCGCGACCTCGAACACGTACTGATGCAATTTGCCGCTCTGATGCCGGGACTTTTCCGTTTCAATCGGCCGGCGGAGAACATCGTAAACCGTAATCATCTGTCTGCTCCTCCCCGCTCACCCGAGATAGCCCTGAATGACATCCAGCGCGCCCAGCGGCATCACCACTTTGTCGTAGCCGAACAGGTCGCGGATGTTCAAGTAATTCGCGCGCAGGTACTTGGCGTGCTCAATGTTGCGGATGGACTTCTCAACCTTCTCGTCCCGGGCCGGCAGCAGGATCAGCGCGCTGTCCGCGCCCACCAGGGCCGCGAGGGCTTTGAGCATCTCCGCGGTCTTGGGCGCGTCGAGCTTGAGTTCGTCCACGACCACGATCTGCTGGTCGGCCGCCTTGACCGAAAGGGCGGAGCGCAGCGCGGCGCGGCGCATCTGGCGCGGCATCTTCTGGGTGTAATCGCGCGGCGTGGGCGTGTGCACCTTGCCGCCGCCCTTCCACTGCGGCGCCCGGGTGGAACCCTGGCGGGCGCGGCCCGTGCCCTTTTGCTTCCACGGTTTCTTCGCGCCGCCCGCCACCTCGCCCCGGCTCTTGGTGTCGCGCGTGCCGAGGCGCGCGTTGGCCCTCTGGCGCACCAGCGCCTGGTGCATCAAATCTCTGTTGATCGGGGCTTCGAAGATCGCCGCGGGCAGCTCGATCCGCTTGACCGTCTCGCCCTGCATATTTTTGACTTCAATTTCCATAGTCATCGCTGCCCATCCCTATTCCCAATCCCAGGCCCATGTCTTTGGGACTTGGAATTGGGGATTTCAATCCTATTGCTTCCGCGCCTCGCGGATGATCACCACCGCGCCTTTGGCGCCAGGCACACTCCCATGCACGCCCAGCAGGTTGCGCTCGGCGTCCACCAGCACCACTTTAATGTTCTGCGAGGTGACGCGGTCATTGCCCATGTGGCCCGCCATGCGTTTGCCCTTGTAGACACGGCCCGGCGTCGTCGTCTGCGCGCTGCTGCCGGGGGCGCGGGTGCGGTCCGAGGCGCCGTGCGTCTTCGGTTGGCGGTTGAAGTGATAGCGCTTGATGGGCCCCTGGAAGCCCTTGCCCTTGCTGACGCCGATCACATCCACATGCTCCCCAACCACGAAGACGTCCACAGTCACCCGATCCCCTTCTTTGACATCCGTGTCCTTCGGACGGAACTCGCGCAGGTGACGGAGCGGCGGGAGGTTATTGCGTTTGAGGTGCCCCTTTTCGCCCGCCGCGAGGCGCCGGGGGTTCACTTCCTCAAAGCCTAACTGGACCGCGGCGTAACCATCCTTCTCCTCGGTCTTGACCTGCGTAACAAAGCATGGCCCAGCCTCAATGATCGTCGCCGGCGTCACTTTGCCGTCCGACGCAATGAGCTGGGTCATGCCCACTTTCTTGCCAATCAGCCCTTTCATAGAAATCAATCTCCTTCAAACCAAGGTGGGACTGTCTGTCTGGCTGGGACAGCATCATCCCTCGAGCCACGGTCGTAAGCTGGCAGCCGCGACGCCTTCGAATTTGAGACCGCGCGCGCCAGCCAGCTCGTCACCTGGCTAATCGTATGCGTAGGGTGTATTCCGTCGTGACGCCCGACGCGATCCGGGAAGTGGCGCTACAACTTGATTTCAATATCCACACCCGCCGGAAGGTTCAGGCGCGTGAGCAAATCAATCGTCTTGCTGTCCGGGTCGATCACGTCAATCAGGCGCTTGTGCGTGCGGATTTCGAAGTGCTCCTGCGAATCCTTGTCAATGAAGGCCCCGCGCCGGACGGTGAATCGCTCGATGCGCGTAGGCAGGGGCACCGGCCCGACCACCTTCGCTCCCGTGCGCTCGGCCGTTTCGACAATGCGCTTGGCCGACTGGTCAAGCACGCGATGATCGTATGCCTTGAGGCGGATGCGAATCTTTTGCTTGGCCATGGACTTAATCAATCACTTTCGTGACGACGCCGGCGCCGACGGTCAGACCGCCTTCGCGGATCGCAAACCGCTGGCCCGCTTCCAACGCCACCCGCGTGATCAACTCCACACTCATGTTCACATTGTCCCCCGGCATCACCATCTCCACCCCCGCCGGCAAGCTGATCGCCCCCGTCACGTCCATCGTCCGAATGTAAAACTGCGGCCGATACCCCCCGAAGAACGCCTTGTGC
>DATDRS010000487.1:0-11222 GCA_035291605.1 Anaerolineales bacterium
CCATCCGACCCCGTATCCACTAAGGCAGAAAGCGGCTCGGTCTTAGGCGGCTCACCTGGGGCGGCCAGGCGAATGCCTAAGACCGGGGCTGCCGGAGTATACGCTGTGTCGTAAGGGATGCTCATGCGCGTGACAGGCGGGTACTCACAATGCGCAATTCACGCCGCCCTTCCGCCGGAGTCAACAGAACTGCCGTTTTGCCGTACTTGGCCCGGATGCGTTTGCGGAGGCTTTCTTCATCGTGATCGTGATCCACCACCTGCCGATCGTGGATCGCCACAAATTCCCCGGCATAGCGCGCGCGTGTCTCGGAGGGAGCGGCACGCCACCACTGCGCCTCAGCATTGATCTTGGCCCGCTGGGCCTGAAAGCGATAGTGGCGCACGGCGGCCTCAATCAGTTCCTCGACGGCGAGGCCCTGCGTCTCGGCTTCCCGCCGGATTTGCGAAGCCAGCGGCTCGCCCAACACGATTTCACTCATCTGCTGCTCTCCCGTAGATCCGTGAAGTCCCGGTTGAATTCTAGCACATCTGGTGGGTCACGGCCCTCAGGATGGCTGGGTGTCTGGTCGAGACAGGACTGTTGAAACATGAGGGCCGAAAGCGATGGGGAGGGAAGCGAAGGTCGAGACGGGCGCGCCAAAAAATCACTTCACGAATCTATACCCTCGCCCCGGCACGGTGTGAATATGTCGCGGGTTCGCCGGGTCAGGCTCAATCTTCTCGCGCAGGCGGCGCACGAGCTGCGCCAGGCTGTCGTCGCGCACGCCGCGCTTCGCGCCGCCGAGTGCCATCCCGATATGCAGCTGTCCCTCGCCACCCTGACCATCACGACTTCGTGAAACAGGGCATGCAGCACGCGAGGCGCGGTGAACCGCAGATTATCTGTTCGCTGAGGATCCGGAATACCGGGGTTACCAAATAACGCTGATTTGGCTCAATCTGGCGAGGCTCAGGTCACGGCTGATGAGAGGAACACCCAGGCTGAGAGCCGTGGCTGCGATCAGGCGGTCAGGCAGTTCGGGCACAGCCTCCCGGCTGATGCGAGGGAGCGCCTCCACCACTTGCATGTCCAGCGGCGCGATCTGATAATTATCAGCGCCAGCGCTCAGTGGGGCCAAAGCCCGCTGAACGGCATCGGTGGGGATGCGTTTCTTTTCGGCCAGGTAAATGATTTCGACCAGCACAATGGTCGGGACGAGGATGGTCTCGTCGCCGGCGTCTGCGCGTGCAAACAGCCTCTGCGCCATCGGCGAGAGTTTGGGGTCGCTGTATAGATGCCAGATGAGAGCGTGCGTATCGGCGACGTAACGGCTCATGAGGCGCTAAGCCCGAGCGAAGCGGCCCCACATCTCGCGACGGGCCTCGGCGATGTCGGCCTCGGTGATGGGGGGGAGCCCCTTCCATAGGCCGCCCAATTGCGCCAGCCGGCGCGGTGGCGCGGCCTGGTCCATGACCCTGGACAACAGGAACTCGGCAAAGAGTTGTACCTCGGCCAGGCTGTCGGAGGGCAGGCTCTCCAGCACGCGTAAAATATCCTCTTTGGTCACGAGTCGGTTTGCCATGAACGCCTCTTTTGCTGTTGGACTATCGGGTATTATACGCCAGACTGGCTCAGGTGAGTGTAGATGGAACCGCGCCGTATTTTATGAAGGCTTCCAGGTCATCTTATATCCCCTCCCCGCCACCGTCAGCACGTTGCGCGGATTAGCAGGATCGGGTTCGATCTTCTCGCGCAGGCGGCGCACGAGCTGCGCCAGGCTGTCGTCGCGCACGCCGCGCTCGAAGACCTTGTCCTCCGGCCAGGCGGCGCGAATCAGGTCATCCTTCTCGCACACCTTCCCCGCATGCGCCGCCAGGTAGTCGAACAAAAGAAGTTCCTTCGCCGTCAGTTGCGAAGTGTCGAAAGTCGGGGCGCGTTGGGCCGTGAGCAGGGGGTGGCCCTCCAGCCCGGAACGGCGCAAATCGTCTTCGCCCGGGTGGCCCGCCCAGAACTCCTCGACCCGCGCGCGGACAGCCCGGTGCTCAAGCAGGGTCTTGACTTCGAGCGCGGCCCCATCAGCATAGGCCTCGCACACAGCGCGCAAGAGAGAGGCGTAGCCTCTTGAGAGGGCGACGATTGTCTGCGTGACCGCCTCGTCCCACTTCACCCCGCGCCGTTCCGCATAGCGCGCCACGTTCCAGCGCGCGTCGCTCTCGCTCAACGGCCCAAGCCAGAGCGTATGCGCGTAGAACAACTCGGCCAGTTCGTTGTGTGGGTCGAGCGGGCGGCGGGCGGCGATGAGGAACGTCAGCCGATACTTGTGCGCGTCGCGCAGCGCGCGCAGGTTGCCGAAGATGGCGGGATGCGCCAGCGCGTCGAAGCGGTCGAACAGAAGGCACAGCCCTTGCTTCTCAGCCAACTGTTTCTCGATGGCCGCGTCGAGCGCTGCAAACTCCCCTTCCCCTGCTTCGGGGGAACCCCTTTCGCTTTGCTCCAGGGGGGCTTCGCGCGGGGTAGGGGGATGGGGGTCCACCGCCGACCGCGCGAGCCGAAAAAACGCCTCGGGCGAAGTATCCGGCAGGCGATTGCAGTCCACGAGCGCGAAGGCTAGTCTCACGGGGGCCTGCGTGTGAGCCAAGTATCCCAGCAGATTGCTCTTCCCCGCGCCGCTCAGGCCCACGACCGACGCACATTCGCCCGCTTTCACGGCGGTGAGAATCGCCTGCACTTCTTGGGCGCGATAGTCAGGAGGATAAGCGTCCCAGATAGACATGTAAGTTGACGACCGGTGAGTGACCATGAGCCATCACGCAATCGCACAATCACCCGATCAGCAATCTACTATATAATCCCCTCCATGCCAACCCTCATCAAGCGAGAGGCCGATGTCGTCGTCGTCGGCTCCGGCCCAGGCGGGGCGACGGTGGCGCGGCAACTTGCGCGCGCAGGCAAGAAAGTGATCCTGCTGGAGCGCGGCAAAGATTACCGCCGCTGGGCGCTCTACGGCACTTACCCTGGCGCGATGACGTATGCCGACCACCTTGGCCTGCTGTTCACTAAAGAGGGCCTGAGCATCATCCGCCCGCTCATGGCCGGGGGCGCGACGAGCATGTACTGCGGCTGCGCCGCCCGCCCGCCCGCGTGGCTCAAAGAGAAGTATGGCATTGACCTGGACCGGCAGGTAGACGAGACGATGGCCGAGCTCAAAATCGCGCCGCTCCCGCCCGAGCTGCGCGGCGCGGCTTCCACGCGCCTGGCCGAGGCTGCGAACGCGCTGGGCTACGAGTGGACGCCCCTGCTCAAGTTTGTGAATCCTATCCGCGTCCGCGAAGGCGGCTTTGACTGCGGCGCGAAGTGCATGTTGGGCTGCCGCTGCGGCGCAAAGTGGAACGCCGCCGAATGGGTAGATGAGGCCGTCGCCACCGGTTGTTGTGAGTTCCTCACCGAAGCCCGCGTGGACGAGGTGATGGTCGAGAACCGAAGGGCCGTCGGGGTGCGCGGGCGTTGGAAGGGGCAGAGGATCGAAATTGGGGCGAAGGTCGTGGCGCTCGCCGCCGGGGGCATCGGGTCGCCGCTCATCCTCAAGCGCGTCGGGCTGGCCCGCGCCGGGCAGGGCATCGGCATGGACACAACCGTGATGGTCTATGGCGCGTCCAAGTTCCCCGGCAACGGCTACGAGCCGCCGATGACCTACGAGTGGGCCAACGACGAAGTGGGATATCTGCTCAGCACGCTGGTTGACCCGTGGCTCAATTACCTGATTATGACGGCGCTGAAAGGCCCGCGCTACGTATCCCTGTGGCCGCGCTGGGGCCGCACCCTCGGGGTGATGATCAAGCTCAAGGACGACCTTTCCGGCGCGGTCGAGTCCGAGCGGGACATCAGCAAGCCCTTCACCCCCCAGGACCAGAAGAAACTCGACCACGCCGCCGCGCTCGCGAAAAAGATTCTGGTCAAAGCCGGGGCCGACCCGGATACGCTCTTCATCACTCCCATGCGCGGCACGCACCCCTGCGCCACCGTCCGCATCGGCGACCTGCTCGACCGGGACCTGCAAACCGAAATCGAGAACCTCTACGTCTGCGACGCCAGCGCCTTCCCCGAACCCCTCGCCCGCCCGACGGTACTGACGATTATTGGGTTGGGGAAGAGATTGAGTGAACTTCTATTGCGTGGAATGCAGGAGTGAGGCGTGGAACGTGAGGAGTGAGGCGACTGTGGAAGGGAGTGATTCCACCTCGCCCCACGCTCCACACCCTACGCCCTACGCGGCCTGCCCCACGCCGCCTGTAACATTCCACAAAGCCGGCATTCCGCCCGTATGCAAAAACACCACGTGCTCCCCGGAGCCCCATCGTCCCTGCCTCGCCAGGTCAATCAAACCTGACATCGCCTTCGAGGTGTAAACCGGGTCGAGCACCACGCCCTCCTGCCGCGCCGTGAGCCGAATCGCCTCCCACGCTTCAGGAGTCGGGCGGGCGTAAGCCCGGCCCACGTAAGTCCGCTCGACGATGGGCACGTCTTCGGCGGGGAATTCGCGCGGCTCGCCGAGCCGTCGGCAAATCTCCTCTGCGAGGGCCGCGATCGAAGGTGGGAACGCGCGCCACAGTTTTCCAACGTCAATCCCCAGCAGGGCATGCGGGCTGTTCAATAACCTGAACCCGGCGAGCAACCCGGCCAGCGTCCCGCCCGTCCCTACGGCAGTCAGGATCGTCGCGCGCTCAATCCCCCGATCGCGCAACTGTTCTTCGATCTCCAACGCCGCAAGCACGTAGCCCAGGCAGCCAACCGCCGTGTGCCCGCCCGCCGGGATGAAATACACGCGCTTGCCCCAGCACGCCGGCGTGAGCCGCACGACCCACTGCACCAGCCGTGTAGTCTGCTCGATAGTCATCGTCGGCTCGTCGCTTTGCCCGAAGGGGATGAAGTGCAGCCGCGCGCCCACGAGCCTGAGCAGCAAGAGGTTGCCTTCCAGTCTGGCCGGGCGGGGGGCGAAGTAGAAGCAGTGCGGCTCCAGGCCGAGCGACCGCGCGGCTGCGCCCATCTGCCGCGCGAAGTTCGATTGCAGCCCGCCGAACGTCGCGGCGATCTGCGCCCGCCTGTCAAGCGCCTCCCCGAACAGGAACTCCAGCTTGCGTGTTTTGTTCCCGCCCATCGCCGGGCCGACGAAGTCATCGCGCTTGGCCCACAACGTCGGCCCGCCCCCTGAAGGGGATCTGCGACCCAGCGTCTGCGTCAGGCGCGGCATCAGCTCCATTGGCGTGGGAAACTGCCCCAACCTCACGCGGGGAAAAGAATTAATGCGAGCAACAAGCGCCGTTTTATCCATCTCTCCATAGCCATCACTGCCACTGCGGCCCAATCATCACGTAGGATCACGCCTCACGCCAACTATATCACCTCCACCCTCTCGCAGAAAACTGTCATATACTATATTCATGTCCCGCCGCCTGCGCGTCACCCTCGCCATCGTCGGGCTGGCGCTCGTCGTCCTCTCGCTCGCGCTCCTGGCCTACGCCCTCTGGCCGCTGGCGAGCAGCGTCGAGCAGCATCCCCTCAGCCCGACTCTCTTCGTCCCGCCTGGGCTATGAACGCGCGCCGACCGCCTGCGCTTTCAGCCGACTTTAGTCGGCTTCGTTACATCAGCGCGAGGATTAATCCCCGCGCCGGGGTGCTCTCTGCACTGGCGCTGTTCGCTCTCGTGCTTGCGGCGTGTGCTCCCGCGGCGCCGACTCTCCCGACTACTCCCATTGTGCAAACTCAGCCCGTCTCCGGGACGCCGGCGCCTTTGCCAACTCAGCCGCCTCCCGCTACCTCCACGCCGATTGTCGCTCCCACGGCCTCCCCGCCTGCCACTCAACCCCCGGTCATTGCTTCGCCCACGCCGGTCGTCGAAGCCCGCCTCCTGGAACTCGAATGGCCGCCCCAAATGCGCCTGGGCGACTCGGACGTGGTGCGCCTGTCGCTCATCCCCTCGAAAGATGGTTACGTCGTCACCACCGAGTTTCCGGAGCATCAAACCGTGACGAATACCGTGCGCGTCGAACGCCCCGGCGGCTACGAACTCTCGGCGGTCGCGCGGCTCGACGGCGTAGGCTTTGTGATCTCGCCTCAGGAGGAACAGGCGCGCGGCCTGCCCATCGGCGAAGTCGTCACGTGGCGTTGGACGCTCTCCCCGCGCGCCCCCGGCCAGCAGCGTTTGAACCTCGGCCTGCTCCTGCGCTGGACGCCCTCGCCCGGCGCATCCGGCCCATTCCGCGAGTCCGAAGTGTTCTCCAAAAGCCTGGACGTGCGCGTGGCCTCGTTCTTCGGCCTGACGCAGGCCCAGGCGCTGACCACCGGGCTGATCGGCCTCATCTTTGGCGGCAGCCTGAGCCTGGCGGCGCTGACCTACCGCGTCCGCTTGCCGCGCGCTACGCAACGCGTGCAGGCTTTCACGCCGAACGCCTCGCTCGTCGTCGAGCCGCATCCGACCATCAACCTCTCGCCGCGCGACAGATCGCTCCTTCAAGTCCTCTTCCGACGCTACGCCCGCGTCGTCGTCGAGACCGAGTTTCGCTCCGGCTACTCCGGCGCGCGCACCTTCCTCGCTCTCCCCATCCGCGCCGATGGCCGCGCCGACGCGCACACCATCGTCAAAATCGGCGAGCGCGAGTCCATCCGGCGCGAGTTCGAGAACTACGAGGCCTTCGTGAAAGACACCCTCCCGCCCATCACCGCGCGCATCCAGGAACCGCCGGTTATTCTCCCCTCTCCTGTCGCGCGCACCCTGAGCGGAGCAGAACGAAGTCGAAGGGCCGCCCTCCGCTATACCTTCATCGCCGAGCCGGGCCGCAAACCCGTGAGCCTGCGCGAATCTCTGATTGCCAATCCCGATCCATCCCTCCTCGGCAAGCTCCTGGATACCTTCGGCCCCAACTGGTGGATGCAGCGCCGCGCGTACACCTTCCGCCTGGCGCAGGAGTACGACCGGATGCTCCCGGCTCACTACGTGCTTGAGCCTGTCGAAAGCAGGCGCGGGAATATTCTGGATGGGCATTCGCCGCCTTCGGCTGTAAATCTGGGCCTGGGAGACTGCGTGACCCCGCGCCGCTTTCCGGTTGCCGAGCCGCGAGCCGATGGGCGGAGTTGGACCCTCGTCGGGAAACCCAGCCCCGGCCAGCCGCCCTTGCGCATGCGCTGGTTATCGCCCAGGCTGCCTAATCACACGGCAGGCCGGGTCGTCGCCACGCGCGAGACCCTCCTCCGCGAAACCGTTTCCGGCCTTGATCTGCTCGGCCTGCCCGACCCGCTCGCCCGCCTCCCGGCGCTCCTCAACGAGAACGTCATCGGCACGCAGTCCACCATCCACGGCGACCTCAACCTCGAAAACATCCTCGTCGGCCCCGGCGGGTTCGTCTGGCTCATTGACTTCGCCCAGACCCGCGACGGCCACCCGCTTTACGACTTCGCCCATCTCGAAGCCGAGATCATCGCGCACGTCCTCGCCCCCTACCTCTCCCCTGCCGACTATCTCACCTTTCTTCAGACGAACTTCATTTCCAACCGTCAATTTCCCATCTCTAATCTCCAATCTCCAACCGCCAACTTCCACTCTCTGATCTCTATGCTCCACGCCATCGCCTCCCGCTGCCTCTTCAACCCCTCTCAGCCGCGCGAGTATCACCTTGCCCTCTACCTGGCCTGCCTCGGCGCGCTCAAATTCCCCAACCTGACTCCGCGCCAAAAGCACTTCCTCTATCTCACCGCGGCTTACTTCTCTCAATCGCTTTAGAGCCAATGCTGTTGAGACAAGGCTCCCAGCCTGCGTCCTTCGCGAAGCACCCCTATGGGGCGCAGGCCCTTCGGCAACCGCGAGGACGCGGTTGGAGAGCGTGGGGGTGAGGGGTTTATCAACCCTTTGTCAACCCCTTATCAAGCCTCCCCCGGCGTTTTCCATTACCCTGGAAGAGCAAGAAAACGAGCCATTTGCGCTCACTCGCGTCTATTCGCGGACGCAAAGGAGAAAACGCTGTGAAACGTCTGACGATTACCCTCGCGATCCTCGCGCTATTTATGGTTGCCTGCAGCCCTGCCGCGACCCCTGTCCCCGATGGCCTGCGCGCCCCCATGCCGACGCAGGCGCCCGTCGCGACTGTCGTCGTCTCAGGCGATAGCGCCCAACCGGCCCCGCGCCTCGGCGAGCCGCCGGGCCGAATGGTTATCAAGGACGCCGAGATGGAGCTCCTCGTCCGGGATACGAACATCGCCATCGCTCAGGTCACCCAAATGGCCGCCGACAACGGGGGCTACATCATCAGCTCGCAGACCTGGGACTCTGATGGTTACAAGCACGCCACTCTGCGCCTCGGCGTCCCCTCCTCGGCGTTCGAGCAAAGCCTGAACTTTCTGCGCACGCTCGCCGTGCAAGTGCTCAAAGAGGCGACCTCCGGCCAGGACGTGACCGCCGATTACACTGACCTGCAAACACGCCTGACCAACCTCGAGGCCACCGCCGCCCGCGTCCGCGAATTCCTCGTGGACGCCAAAACTGTGGAAGAGTCGCTGCGGATCAATCAACAATTGTCCGAGCTCGAAGGCCAGATCGCGCAGATCAAGGGGCAGATGAAGTATTACGAGGGCCGCTCGGCCTTCTCGACAATCACCGTTCAACTGACTCCGCAGTCTGCGCCCGCAGTCCCCACGCCCCAAGCGGCCTGGAACCCCGGCCAGACGTTCGAGAGAGCCTCCGGCGTGCTGGTCAAGACCAGCCAGGGTCTGGCCGACGTGTTCATCTGGCTGTTGATCGTCGGCGGCCCACTGGCGTTAGTCAGCCTGCTGCTTCTCGGCGCAGCGCGATGGCTATTCCGCAAGTTTGCGCGGTGAGGTGATCCCAGACCTGCGGGGTCTCTCAGACCCCGCAGGTCTCGATTGATAGGGAGAGGTGATCATGTTCCCAAAAGCCTCAATTCATAAACTGGTCTGGCTTGGCCTGTGTGTCTTCGCCTCACTCCTCGCCGCCTGCGGCGGCGGAGCAAATCCACAACTCATCGGCTCCTACCCAAAAGGCCCAGCCTCCAGCCCGACCTATCCGCCGCCTCCGGCCAACCTGCTTGTCGTCCACAATGCCTATCTGGAGTTGGAAGTCGGCAGCACTGATGCTGCTGCGCAGCGCGCCACACAGTTAGCCGACGATTACGGCGGCTATCTTGTCAGTTCGCAATCGTGGTATGCAGATAGCCGCAAATACACGACGCTCACGCTCGCCGTGCCGGTCGCGCAGTTTGAGACCCTGCGCCAATCTCTCCTGAGTCTCGGCTCGCTCGTCGGCGAACGCGTCTCCAGCGATGTGGTAACTATCACTGGGCATGGGGCTGACGCGTGGAATACTTTCTCTACGATTACCGTTCAATTCCGCCCCGCCTTGCCGTCTTTCTCGCTCCCCTCGGTTACCGGCCCCGGCTGGAACCCCGCGCGGACGTTTGAGCAGGCCTTCCGCGTGTTTGCGTCCATCTTCACTTTCCTGGTGGATATCGTGATCTGGGTGGTCGTGGTCGTCGGCCCGTTTGCACTCATGGGGCTGGGCCTCCGCGCCCTCCTTCGCCGCCTCCGCGCGCGCTGACGCTTTTATCAACACTTTATCAACCCTCTATCAAGCCTTTTTCTCCTCCTTGCGCTAACGTATCCATAGTTCCAGGCCCAGCCCGTTTCCGTGGGCCTCCCGATTTCAACCCGGCGAGGAATCGCCGGGTGTGTGGAGGAGAATCTCATGAACACCAAAAATTCGCTCATCCTCTCCGTTCTGTTGGCCATCGCGTTGACTGCCTGCGGTGGGGCTGCCCCCACCCAGGTCGCCGTCGTGACGCGGGTGGCACAGGCTACCCCGGCTGTCCCCGTCTTTGCGCCCACGCAGCCGCCCTATCCGACCATGGCGCCACAACCGACTCAGCCGCCGCAGTTCATCGCAGGCGCCACGGCAACGGCCGCGCCTTTCGGCCTCGTCCCTACGCCGCTGCCCACGCCGGCCGATAACTTCTTCCGGCAATACGGCGTCAACCCCTTCGTGGACGCCTATGAAGATCACCTCTCCACCTTTGCGCTGGACGTGGACACCGCCTCGTATTCCGTGGCCCGCCGTTACGTGATGGACGGCAACCTGCCGCCTGCCGAGGCGGTCCGCGTCGAGGAGTTCGTCAACTACTTCGAGCAGGATTACCCCATCCCGCCCGACGCGGCCTTTGGCATCTACGCTGACGGCGCGCCCTCGCCGTTTCATCGCGATGGGACGCACATCCTGCGCTTCGGCATCCAGGGCTACACCGTCCCCGAATGGGAGCGCAAGCCCGCCTCGCTCACCTTTGTAATTGACATCTCCGGCTCGATGGCGATGGAGAGCCGCCTCGAATTGGTGAAGCATTCGCTGCAACTGCTGGTCGAACGCCTGCGCCCGACCGACACCGTCGCCATCGTCGTCTACGGCTCGGAGGCCCGCTTGCACCTCCCGCCCACCGGCGGCGCGGACCGGGCGGCCATCCTCAACGCCATCTACGCGCTCTACCCCGAGGGCGCGACCAACGCCGAAGCCGGTCTGCGCCTGGGCTATCAGGCCGCCGCGCAGGCCTACCGGAGGGACGCGATCAACCGCGTGATCTTGTGCTCGGACGGCGTGGCGAATGTGGGCGCGACCAGCCCGGACGCCATCCTCGAATCCATCGGCTGGTACAAGGGCGAGTACGGCATCACGCTCACGACCGTCGGGTTTGGGATGGGGAACTTTAATGACGTGCTGATGGAACAGTTGGCCGACAGGGGCGACGGGAACTACGCTTACGTGGACGACATTGATGAGGCGCAAAGGCTGTTCGTGGAGAACTTGACCTCGACGCTGCAGGTGATCGCGCTCGACGCCAAAGTGCAGGTGGACTTCAACCCCGACGTGGTCGCGCGCTACCGGCTGATCGGCTACGAGAACCGCGCCGTCGCCGACGAGAACTTCCGGAATGACGCGGTGGACGCGGGCGAGATCGGCGCGGGGCACACGGCCACCGCGCTGTACGCCGTGCAATTCAAGCCGGGCGCGCAGGGCCGCCTCGCCACCGTGCAGCTCCGCTGGGAAGACCCCCAGACGCACAAGGTCACAGAGGTCAACGGCAACTTCAACACCTGGGACCTGACCCCGACATTTGAGAGCGCGTCGCCCCGTTATCAACTCGCGGTTGTGGTAGCACAGTACGCCGAACTGCTGCGGCGCAGCCCGTGGG
>DATDRS010000488.1:0-8515 GCA_035291605.1 Anaerolineales bacterium
GATACAAAAGGAGAGACTTCCCATGATCAAATCTATCCAGGACCAAAGGGTTTACCTGTTCGGCCTGCTCGCCCTCAGCCTAGCGCTGGCGGCCTGCGGCTCGACCTCCGCCGCTACCCAGCCCCCTACCCCGGAACCAACGCAAGCGCCGGTTGTCTCGCACCCCAATGTGGTTGGTGGTTATGTGGATTTAGTGGATGCGCTGACCAAAGGCGGCGCGAAGGTCGAGTTGGGCGAGGATGTTGACCAGGCGTTCTTCAGCGTCCCTGGACGCATCCTCAAGGTCAACGGCGCGGATGTGCAGGTCTTCGAGTACGACGATGCGGCGGCGCGCGAAGCGGAGTCGGCGAACATCACACCAGACGGCCAGCCCAGCCCCACGATGATGGTGACCTGGGTTGACCAGCCCAACTTCTGGGCGAAGGGCCGCGTGATTGTCCTGTACCTGGGCCAGGACGCCGACATGATCGAGCGGCTAACGCAGATTCTGGATAAACCGATCACGCAGTCGGCCAGCCAGTAGTCGCCCCTCTCACGAGGACGGCCAAGACCTGACGGGTCCTTTGAGACCTGTCAGGTCTTTTTTTCATAACTTCAATCGGGGGTCGAGCGCGTCGCGCAGGCCGTCCCCGATGTAATTGAAAGCCAGCGAGCACAGGACGATCGGCAGCCCCGGCACGAGCGGCAGCCACGGGCGGTCGAACATGAACTGCTGGGTGGCGGCGAGCATGTTGCCCCAGGTGGGGATGGGGTCTTGAATCCCGAAGCCCAGAAACGAGAGCGCCGCTTCGGCCACGATGAAACCGGAGAGGTTCAGCGAAGCGTTCACGATGATGGGCGCCATCGCGTTCGGGATCATGTGGCGCAGGATGATCTGCAAGTCCGAGACCCCGAGCGAGCGCGCCGCCTCCACAAACGCCAACTCGCGCAGCGAGAGGATCGCGCCGCGCATCAGGCGCGCATCGTTCAGCCAGCCCAACCCGGCCAGCACGATGATGATGAGCACCGCCTGCCGCGCGTCGCGCGGGCTCAGCAGCATGAGTTTGCCCATCCCCTCCAGCACGCCGTTGGGAATGGGGATGGTGTCCTCGTTGCGCAGCAGCATGGAGGAGATGATCAGCAGCAGCGGGAGGGCCGGGATCGTCGCCAGAAACTCGACGGCGCGCATGAGCAGGCTGTCCACCCAGCCGCCGTAGAAACCCGCGTAAGCCCCGGTCGCCACGCCGATCGCCAGCGTCAGCAAGGTGGACGTAACCGCGACGGTCAGCGAGATGCGCCCGGCGTAGACGAGGCGAGAGAAGTAGTCACGCCCGATGTGATCCGTGCCGAGGTAATGCACGCGGCCCGTCTCCGCCTCAACCGCCCCCGGCGGGAGGAAGTAGTCGCCGACGGCCAGCGCATTCGGCTTGAAAGGCGCCACCCGCTGGGCAAACAACGAGATGGTGAAGATGGCGCCGGTGATCAAGAAAGACAGCATCGCCAGCCGGTGGCGGCTGAGACGCCGCAGGACGACGAGCCACGGGCCGGCCTCGGGAGTAGAGATGGCCTCGGGGGCTAAAATAATCACTTCGCTCCGCGTCGTCATCGGGGCGCCCTCCTCAGGCATAATGGATGCGCGGGTCAACCAGCATGTAAAGCAAATCGGCCAGTAAGGTGGCGCACACGGTGAGCACGGCGGTGATGAACAGCAGGGCCATCGCCACCGGATAATCGGACTCGCCCAGCGCCAGCAGGAACAGGCGGCCCATCCCGGGCCAGGAGAAAACGGACTCGGTGATGATCGCGCCGCCGAACAGCGCCGGGATGGCGAAGACGAAAATCGTGATGAACGGGATGAGCGCGTTGCGCAGGGCGTGCCTGGCAATGACGAGCCGCTCCACCAACCCTTTCGCTCGCGCGGTGCGGATGTAATCCTGGCGCAGCACCTCCAACATACTCGCGCGCACGAAGCGGCTGAACCCCGCGACGTTCACGATGGTCAACACCGAAACCGGGAGGAGGCTGTGCAGCGCCGCATCCAGCGCCGTCCCCGGCTGGATGACTCCCAGCCCTGGAATCGTGTACTCGCGCACGGCCTCCGAACTGCCCGGCGGCAGATAGGGCAGCCCGGCATTCTTCAGCAGGATCGAGAAAAACAAGATGAACAGGATGCCAAAGAAGAACGTGGGCATGGATGCGCCGAGGAAAGCCAGCGTGGTGAAGAAGTAGTCGAAGCGGGAATACTGTTTGATGGCCGAAAAAATACCCAACGGGATGGCGACCACGAGCGAGAGCGCCGTGGAGACCACCATGAGCTGCAGGGTCTTGGGGAGGCGGCTGAGGATAAGATCGGCCACCGGGCGGTCGCGCAGCAACTTCCACGAGAGGCCGAAGTCGCCCAAGAGGACCCCCCCACTGGTGCGCCGCCCTTCCAGGTCCTTCAGGTGAATGACCTGGGCGCAGCCGACCTGCCGGGTTTCAAATTGGCCGTTCTCCAGCTGCACATTGTCTTCGATCGGCATCCGGCAGCCGACGACGAGAGCGCCGAAATACTCGGCGCCGCCGAGACGCAGCGCGCCGCGCGGCTGGCCGATGAGCCAGCGCGCGAAGCGGACGGGCGGGGACAGGTCGAGTTCAAAGTAAGCCCGGATGCGCGCCACGTCTTCAGGCGTCAGGCGGAAGCGCTGGTTCTGCTGAAGCTGGCGCAGGCCGGTGAGCGGGCCGCCGGGGGCGAGGTTGAGCAAGGCATAGGAGGCCGCGGCCGACGTGAGGACGACCACGACCATCTGAATGAGGCGGCGAACCAGGTAACGAGACATACTCCTCCTCGTGCTGTGCGGCGGCGGCGCACCGTCAACCGGTAATCACATGCGCTCAGGCCGCCGCCTCTGCGCGCGCCGGCTGGAGATCATTTCACATCACCCAATCCGGCGTGGGCGTTTCATTTCCGACGCGTGTAGTGCAGCTGCCACAGCACCGCCCAGGTCTGCCCGGCGTCTTCCGATTTCTCCCAATTCCAGTCCAGCTCATCGGCGGCGATGTTGTACCAGACCATGCGCAGCTTGATCGGTTTGCCCTCGGCGGTGACGTCGTCGGCGGCGAGGACCATCTGGCCGTCTTGAAACCCGCCGATGAAGGCCCAGTAGTTGCCGGCGTCATCCACCCAGGTCTGCTGCCAACAGCGGCGCTTCGGGTTGTAGGCCGACACGCTCATCCCCTTCAACGCCGCCTCCTGCGCGCCGTCAAATTCCTCCAGGATCACACACCCGTTGAGGATCGCCTGAATGTGGTTCGAGGCGCGCTTCCCCTCGCCCCAGGTCACCTCCCAGCGGCCCAGCCAGAAATCGAACTGACGCGCCTCTGGGGCGGAGCGGGTTGGAGCGGGAGAGGTGTGTTCAGCCATAGCGGAGGCGCGGAGATGACAAAGGGACAGGTGCAGCGCTCGGCCGAGCGCCACACCTGTTCTCGTCAGCAAGGCTGCTCTAACTACCGCTTATGGCAGGAAGAGGTTCATGTCAATGTGCTCCCAGCTCGCCGACGGGATCACGAAGTTCTGGACGATCCCTTCGCTGGCGGCCCTGTCCAACGCCTCGGAGACGCTGACCAGCGTGGTCAGGTCCAGGATATCTACCTGCCCGCCGATCAACTGCGCTTCGGCGTTTTCGGACGTGATGATGGAGATGACGATGTGCGGGGTCTTGGGGGCGCCGCCATAGTAGTATGGGTTGGCGTCGAAGACCAGCTTCTCGCCCTTGACCCATTCCGTAATCACGTACGGCCCCACGCCGATCGGGTTCTCGGCAATCTCCGGCAGCGTTGTCCAATCCTTCGCCGGGACTTCGGCCAGCGTCTTGCCCTGGTAGGGGCCTTCGCTCTCGATGACGCGGTGCGCCGGGTAGATATCGGGCAGCTTGGCGGCGTCAAAGCTGGTGAAGTAGATCGGCGATTGACTGCCGGGCAGGAAAGTGGAGGTGTAGCCGTTGTCGAAGTACTCGTTCTTCTGGATCAGGTCGCAGGTGATGAAGGTGGTCGCCCCGGACTCCCGGTCGCAGTCAATCTTGAACTTCAGTTCGTAATCGGCCTGCGAGACCGGCACGCCATCCGACCATACCAGGTCGTCGCGGAACGCGTAGGTGACCACCAGCTGGTTCATGGTCGCCGCGCCGCCCTTGAACTCCTCGATCTCACCTTTGGCGTTCTTGATCATCACACCGGGCTGAAGCTCCACGATGTTGCCATTCGCGTCCACCACCTGGTCGCCCTCTCTGGCCTCCACCGCGTTGATCTGAGCGCCGCCGTTCTCCAGCGTGCCGAATTGCTTCAGCGTCAGCGGCTGATAGTCATAGTTCAGGGTGGTGTAGCTGAGGCCCTGGATGAGCGCGTTGGCGAGGACGGCCACCTGCGCGGACTCGACGAGCGTGAACAGCGTGGCCGGCTCCTGGGTGAAGCCGTAGACGATGGTGTCGCGGCCCGGGATTTCCCACTCAGCGGCGTTGTACGTGACGAAATCCTGGCCCGGCATCGGCGCGAAGCCCTGCAGCGTGGCGTTGATCGCATACACATCCGTCCGGTTGAAGAGCGGCAGGCTTGCCATATCTTTCGTGAACTCCTGCTGGACGACGTTGTACGCCTGGATGCGCTCATCTTTCAGCAGGGTGTTATTGGCGAGCTTGATGCCGTCGCTGGCCTTCTGGTTGCACCACCCCATATAGTTCTGGCCGAGCCAGCCATTCTCCGGGTACGGAATCTGATCGCAGGCGTAAAGGGTTTGGCCGCCGGGATCGGCCTGGCCGGTCCAGGCCCACGCGCCCAGTTCAAAGTCGCGGCGCGTGCTGCCGGTGGTGTCGCCGAACCACCAGGAAGCGGGCACGTGCTGGCGCACGATGCCGATGCCGCAGTTCTCCATCTGCTGTTGCCACACCGCGGCCCAGGTCTGGCGGAAGGCGGCCGTGGTGGTGGTGAACTTGAGGAAGAGTTCATCCCCCGCCGCGTTCGTGCGGAAGGTTGCGTCGTCGGCCAGCAGCCAGCCGGCTTCGTCCAGGAGCTGCTTGCCCTTCTCCGCGTCAAAGGGGTAGAGGGTGATATTGGCATCCCCCGCATAGGCCCAGTGGTTCTTGGGGATGAACGTGTCCATCACCAACTGCTGTTGCTCCTCTTCCCTGAGCAAGGGGTAGACGGACTTGATCAGCTCCATTTTGTTGGTGCAGTGGGCCAGAGCCTGGCGCACGCGGATGTCGCTCAAGATGGGGTTGGGCTGCGTGAACGCGCCCGACTGGACCTCAACCGTCTGCTGGACGATTTGGGTCTGGACGACGGCCGGCTGAGTCTCCCGGACCACGACGGTCACGGGCACCTCGACTTGCTGCGGGGACTGGCAGGCCGATAGAACCAGCCCCATGATCAAGACCAGGCTAAATGCCAGGATCAGGCGATGACGAATCATTTTCTCCTCCAAGAAGTAGTGGGTGTGGGTCACCGGGTCGAGCGTAGGGATTAGGTTGAGTACGGGCTTCGCGCGGCGGCCACCTCCCTTCCTGTCGCAAGCAACAGGCTTTCGACCTGCTCCCAGACTGTGCCCACCTCGCCCGGCGCGGCCAGACCGCTACGAGCAATGGAAGCGGGTCGTTAGATAACAAAGGGGGCGGAGGATCACCCCGCCCACTGAGGAGGAGGAAGATATGGGTGCTGCGGGACCCGTGTTTATCTTCCTTTGAAGTTGCTCAGAAGATTAGCAGTTGAGCGGGGTCAAGTCACCCCCAGAATATGGGGGAATGGAAGGGGGTTTTGTCAGGCCAGCAAGTCGAGCTCTCTGGCCCGCGCCACAGCCTGTGTCCGGCTGTGCACATTCAGCTTGCCGTAAAGATTCTTGAGGTGCCATTGGATTGTGCTCAAAGCCACAACCAGTCTTTGCGCGATTTCTTGATTAGACAGGCCCGCGGCGACGAGGTGGAGGATTTCAAGCTCGCGCGCGCTGAGCGGGTCAGGCAAAGGCTGAAGGCTGAAGGCTGAGGGATGGGGGACAGAGATGCTTTCATGTCTCATCTTCGCAGCGCGCTCCTCATCCTTTACGAAAGCGGCGAGTAGCTTGCGAACATACTCCTTCATCCTGCCGCCTTCATCCCTCATCCTTTCTAAGAGAAGCCTCATCGCTTGGCCCTCATCCACGAACACTCGGATATAACCTTCCGGTTCAGCCAGGGTCAACGCCTGTCTGAGAGCTTCAAACGCCTCGCCCGTTTTGCCCTGCGCCTGCCGTCCCACTGCCAGCAGGGCAAAGATTTCGATCAGACGTCCGCCCCGCCCGGCGGCTTCGGCGGCGGCGCGGAGCCGGGTCAGCAACCGGATCGCCTCGTCCGCGCGGTTCTGCGCCAGCAGGGCGCGCGCCAGCGTGAGGTAAGCGGCCTCGTCGAGATAACTTGGCTCATCCTCGGCGCTCAGGCCGTACGCCTGTATCCAGCGCAGAGCAGCCGCTGCGTCACCCTGCCGCTGCCACAGCCGCGCTTGAGCATCGTGGTGCGCCATGAACGAAGTCATCCGGCGTGTGGGCGCCAGTTGTATCGCCTGGCGAAAGGCCCGCGCCGCGCCCTCGGCGTCGCCATGCGCCTGCGCCAACATCCCCAGCCGGGTGTAGCCGCAGACCTGAACGCCGAGGCTCCGTCCCTGATGTCCATATTCTATCCCGGCCAGCGCCTCGCGTGTTCCGGCCTCCAGGTCGTTCCACTCGCGCAGAACTTCGCTCAGCCCCACGTGCAGCGCGCCGGGCATGGCCAGTCCGGGCGTGCCGCGCGCAGCGGCCAGTTGCAGCGCCTCGCGGAAAATCTGTGCGGCTTGATGGAGCCGGCCGCAGAGGATGTCCAGCTCGCCCAACTCGTACATCGCCACCATCGTCATATAAATATTGTCGGCCTGTTGGCTCATGCTCAAGGCTTCGGTCAGGGCCTGATAGGCCGCCGCTGTTTGCCCGGTCAGCAGATAGGCGTTGCCCAGATTGCGCGTGACCACGCTCCGCCACACCCAATTCGCCTCCGGCAAATCGCGCAGCGCTTGCTGCGAAAGCTCCTGCGTCCGCCCGGCGTCGCCTTCCATCATCACCATGATCGCTTGAACCGTCGCGAGCATGCCTCGGATAACCGGGCGCTCCTCAACGGCTATCCCGCCCCCTGCCTTCAGCCCGCGCTCGGCGTCGTTCAAACGCTCCTGAGCCGCCTCATAGCGGCCGAGGATATTCAAGATCCAGGCGTGGAAAATACAGAGTCGGGGCCGGGAACAGATCATCTCATCCGGCAGCGCCTCCAGCCAGCCCAGCAAACGGATCATCTCGCCGCGCATCCAGATAGATTCGGCGATCTGCTCGACCAGCCGTGCGGCCGGCCCGGTATCCCCGACGGCCAGCGCGTGCCCGACCGCTTCAGGGATCAGTCCGTGGCGCTCGCACCACTCGGCTGCCCGGCGGTGCAGTTCGGGCCAGCGTTCCGGCCAGGTCTGGCGCAGCCGCTCGCGCAGGAAATCCGAGAAAAGCGTGTGATAGCGATACCAATGGCGATGATCGTCCAGCGGGATGAGAAACAGGTTAGCGCGCTCCAGTTGCTCAAGGATGAGGGCCGATGACTGCAAGAGGAAGGGTAAGCCGGTCTCTGCCTGCTTCTTTCCGCCTTCCTCCTTTCCCAGGACCGCATCACACAACGGGCCGCTGAGGCGGTCCAGGATGGATGTCTCCAGCAAGAAAGCCTGCACTTCAGGCGGCTGACGCTGGAGGACCTGCTCGGCCAGATAATCCAGGATGTAACGATGGCTGCCCGTGAACGCCTGAATGAACTCCGCGCGATCAGCGCGCTCCCGCATAGACAGCGCCGCTAACTGCAAACCGGCGATCCAGCCTTCGGTGCGAGCCGCGAGCGCCGCAATCGCCTCGGCCGGCAGGTTCAAATCCATCTGCTGATTGAGAAAGGCCGCCGCCTCGGCCGGCGCAAAGCGCAGGTCGTTGGCGTGGAGCTCGACCAACTGGCCGCGCGCCCGGAGCTGCGCCAGCGGCAGGCCCGAGGGGTCGGCCCGGCTGGCGACGACCAGGCGCATCGGCGGCGGCAGATGCGCGACTAAAAACGCGAGGGCTTGATGTATTTCCGGCAGGGTAATCAGGTGATAGTCGTCGAGGACGAGGACAAAATCCGCGGGAACTTCGGCGATGTGATTGATGAGGGCCGTCAGCCGGGCTTCCAGCGAAAGCGGGCGTGGCGCCTCCGTCTCCAGCCAGGCGTCCTCGCCAATCCCAATCTCCAGCGTCGCCAGCGCCGCGACCAGGTAAGTTCCAAACCGAAGAGGGTCGTTGTCGTGCTCATCCAGCGAAATCCACGCGACGGGCAAGGCGCTGCGGGCTGAAGCGATCCATTCGCTCAGCAGCGTGGTCTTGCCAAAGCCGGGCGGCGCGACGACGATCGTCAGCGGGCGCACCAGGGCCTCATTCAGGCGCGCCAAAAGGCGCGGGCGCGGCACCAGATTGGGGCGCACCTGTGGGATATAGAGTTTGGGGCGGATGAGC
>DATDRS010000489.1:0-7385 GCA_035291605.1 Anaerolineales bacterium
GTTGGGCTACGACATGAATACCATCGAGTGGGCCATCCGCGACGGGATGCCTTACGCGATTGACTTCATGAACCCCGCGCCGGACATGGACATCAACTCGACCGGCTACGAGTATCATCGCTGGTGCGTGGAGAAGATGGCGGATCTGTGCCTCCGCCTGGCCCACGAGCGCCCGCCGCAGGGAGGGGAGATGAGGTGGAATAAGGTGTTTGGAGGGTGAGGTAATCGCGGATTACACAGATTAGAAACCTGTGTAATCCGCGATTCGAGGCCCCCTCGCAAATGCATCATTTGCATTTTGAGAAGTTGACGCCGATGGAACCCAGAAAAGAATTGCTTGCCAAAGTTGAAAGGATAAAAGCGATCCTTGTAGACCGCGCGACTGGCGGTCAACCGTCCGATGACGAATACTCTCAACTTCGCCAAGATTTAGCTTCATCTTCATTGAGAGATGTACTACCGCGCTTTGTTTTAACCAGCCGCACTGTTCGAGAATTTTGGGGCTTCATACAGCCCAAATTCCCATCATACAGGCAACGCGCAGAATTTTTACAAAAGGAGTTCGAGCCACTTCTAAACTCGCTTGAACTTGGGGAAGTGGACGAAGAATCAATTCTGGTTCACAGCGATTTGTTTAAACATCAATTTCCGGCAGGGCTACCCTTTGGCCTGAAAAAGCCGAGCTTGGCCGTCACATCTCAAAAGGGTTTGCAAAGAACTCAATTTGAGACTGAAAAGGGCATTGGGGTACTCCGAGAAGGAATTTATCCAAGTTTCACGTTCAAACAACTATGTGAAAGATTAGACGTAACCAAGTTGGGTTATAGCGATTGGCCTACTGCCCTCACATCCAGCATTCAAACTGAAACAGAGAAAACGTTCTTTATGAAGTACGCAAACACCTTTAATATGCGTTCCACCGACATACCCGTATTGATACCTCAGGCATGGATACAGTGGCACTCTAAAACAAAGCAAGATTTACGCTCAACGGCATCATCATACGCTGATGAACTGTATAGAGTTGATTTTGTCGCCTTTTGGGATAATAGACGCTATGCGATTCCCATAGACGATATAAGCCATTATGCCAAGAGAAGTGGCAAAACCTGGGAAGCAAGCGAAGTTGAATATTCCAAGCGGCTGAGAGAGGACCGCAAACTCCGAAAAACCGGATGGCAAGTTTTTCGAGTCAGTAATTGGGAAATGCGCAGCGAAGACGCAATTCCTGAAATCCTTTCAGACCTGAAAGAGTTTATAGGCTTTTAGCTGGCGTGATGCGTCCCTTTCTTTTTCGTGAGCAGTAGAGGGGGTGACCTCATGCTGCCACAGGAATAGGTGGCTTCTCAACCGAAGTGATCGGCACACTCTCCGCCGGCGAGGGCGTGTAGGTGGAAACCTTGAGAATCTGGTTCACGGGCGGCCGGGTAATAATGTCAATCACCGTTTCCTGCCACTCCGGTTCGAGTTCTTTTAAGCCGCTCAGCGGGAAACTGCGCGGTCCCAGTTTCGTCAGTTGCACGAGAACCGAGAAGTCCATCAATGTCAAGCCTACCGCACGTTTCTCCGCGCGGTTGAACCGCAGCAGGATATTCTCGTTCAATTCCACTGCTGCCGTCACCTTCTCGCCGGGCGAGAAGGAAATATAGAGAACGTCGGCTTCCTTGTCGTAAGAGTAGGTTGGCATAAGTCTGCTATCGGATTTGCCTTTCGCGCTACCAGGATTATAGTACAAAACAAACAGAGGAATCCATGACGGATTTACGCGAAGCCATAGACTTCTACCACTCCCTCCTCGACGACAGCACGGCGCGGGAGAGCCAGGGCCAACTCAACGACCAACTCCACCGCCGCGAGTTGTTCTTCGGCGAGCGCCCGCTCTGCACCGTCCTCCGCCCGCGCTTCCTCACCACCGAGCAATATCATCACCTTCAGCGCGCTATTCGCTCGGTGATGCCGGCCTTCGCTAAAGCGCATCAGGCCGCGCTCGCCGATCCCGCCTTCCGCGCCCAATTCAGGCTCGCCGACTGGGAAGAGGAACTCATCCAGGCCGACCCCGGCTTTCGCGCCCCCAGCCCCACCGCGCGGATGGACACGTTTTTCACCCCTCACCCCCGACCCCTCTCCCCCCACGCGGAGAGGGGCGAAGGGGTGAGCGAGGATGGTTTGTACTTCACCGAGTATAACGCCGAAACCCCTGCCGCCCCGGCCTACAACGACGTGCTCTCCGAAGTCTTCTTCGGCTTGTCTGTCATGCGCGCCTTCGAGCGGCGCTACGAGGTCCGCCCGCTCCCCGGCCGGCACCACGTCCTCCACGCCCTGCTCGACGCATACGCTCAATGGGGCGGGCGCGAGCGGCCGCGCATCGTCATCTTGGATTGGCGCGAAGTGCCAACCTACAGCGAGTTCGTCCTCTTCCAGGATTACTTCCGCGCGCAGGGCTACGAGTGCCTCATCGCCGACCCGCGCGAGTTCGAGTACCGCGACGGGAAACTGCTCGCGGACGGGATCACCCCGGTCAATCTGATCTACAAGCGCGTCCTCATCAGCGAACTCGTCGCCCGCGGCGGCCTCGACCAGGCGGTGGTGCGGGCCGTGCGCGATGGCGCAGTGTGCATGGTCAACCCGTTCCAATGCAAGATTTTGCACAAGAAGGCGAGCCTGGCAGTGTTGAGCGACGAAGCGAACAGCCGTCTCTTCAGCGCGGACGAGCTGCGGGTGATTCAAACCCACATCCCCTGGACCCGCGTCGCCGCCGAGCGCCGCACACGGTACGAGGGCCGTGAGGTTGACCTGATTCCATTTCTCAGCCAGCACAAAGACGATTTCGTCCTCAAGCCCAACGACGAGTACGGCGGCAAGGGGATCGTGCTGGGGTGGGAGGCGAGTCAGAGCGATTGGGAGGCAGCCCTCAAGACCGCGCTGGCCGAGCCGTACATCGTCCAAAAGCGTGTCAACCTGCCCAGCGAGCCATACCCGAGCCTGATCGAGGGCAACGTGAAAATCTTCGACCGGATGCTCGACACCAACCCGTACATCTGGTACGGCGATTACGTCTCGTGCTGTCTCACCCGCCTCTCGACGGCAGCCCTGCTCAACGTGACGGCGGGCGGGGGCTCGACGGTGCCGACGTTTGTAGTAGAGAAACGTGATGCGTGATGCGTATTGCGTATTCCGTATTGCGTAGCGTTACGCAATACGGAATACGTCAAGGAGCGATTATGGAGCGCCCCTCCCTCACCATCGGTATCGAAGAAGAGTACCAAATCGTAGACCCCCACACGCGCGAGCTCCGGGCGTACATCACCGAGTTGCTCGAGGCAGGCAAGATCATCCTGGCCGAGCAGGTCAAGGCGGAACTGCACCAATCCATCGTGGAGGTCGGCACGAACGTTTGCCGCACGCCGGCCGAGGCGCGGGCTGAGCTGGTGCGCCTGCGTCGGGGCGTGATGGAACTGGCCGCAAAGAACGGCCTGAAGATCGCCGCTGCCGGGACCCATCCCTTCTCGCTGTGGACGGAGCAGCCGATCACCCCGTTCGAGCGCTACATCGGCGTGCGGCAGGACATGGCCGACCTCGCCCAGCAGTTGCTCATCTTCGGCACGCACATCCACATCGGCATCGAAGACCGCGAGTTCATGATTGACGCGATGAACGTGGCCCGCTATCTGCTGCCGCACCTGCTCTGCCTCTCCACCAGCTCGCCGTTCTGGATGGGGCGCAATACCGGCCTCAAGTCGTACCGGAGCATCATCTTCCGCAACTTCCCACGCACGGGGATCCCGCGCGAGTTCCGCTCGTGGAACGACCTGATGGAGACGGTGGACGTCCTGGTCAAGACCAACTCCATCCCCGATGGCACGAAAATCTGGTGGGACATCCGCCCCAACTGGAATTACCCTACACTCGAAATCCGCATCTGCGACGTGTGCACCCGCGTGGACGAAGCCATCTGCCTCGCGGCCATCTATCAGGCCATCATCGCCAAAATCTGGAAGCTGCGCCGTGACAACATGACTTTCCGCATCTACCCCGAAAGTTGGATTGAAGAGAACAAGTGGCGCGCGGTGCGCTATGGGCTGGACGGCAAGATGATTGACTTCGGCAAGCAGGCCGAACTCTCCGCCCGCGACCTGTGCCGCGAGCTCGTGGGGTGGTTCATTGACGACGTGGTGGACGACCTGGGGAGCCGCCGGGAGGTCGAATACGCCTACCGCATCCTCGACGAAGGCACCAGCGCCGACCGCCAGCTGGCCGCCTACGAGCGCACCGGCGATTTGAAGGCGGTGGTGGATCAGTTGATTCGAGAGACGGAAGAAGGAGTCTTAGAGTAATCGGTGAACAGTGATCAGCGATCAGTCATCAGCAGGGCAGGGTTACTGACTGATCACTGTTTCAAGGAGCGCCCCATGTCCCATCCCATTACGATCCTGTGTCTCGCCAGTTACTTTAAGGGCGCGGCGTTCATCCGCCAGGCCAAGCAACTGGGATGCAGAGTCATCGTCGTCGCCAAAGAGGCGTTCAAGGACGAAGACTGGCCGCGCGCGAGCATTGACGAAATCTACTTCATGCCCGACCTGACTAAGCGCCCGGACGTCATCTACGGTGTGAGTTATCTCGCGCGCTCACACGCCATTGATCAAGTCATCGCGCTCGACGACTTCGACGTGGAGACTGCCGGGGCGTTGCGCGATCACATGCGTCTGCCGGGCATGAAAGAATCGCACGCCCGCCACTTCCGCGATAAGCTCGCCATGCGCACGCAGGCCCGCGAGGGCGGCCTGCTCGTCCCCGCGTTCACTGGCGTGTTCAACTATGACCGCCTGCGCGAGTTCGCGGCGCGTGTGCCGCCGCCCTGGGTGCTCAAGCCCCGCTCTGAAGCCAGCTCGATGGGCATCAAGAAACTCAATCACGCCGACGAATTATGGCCTCTCCTCGACGCGCTCGGCGATCAACAGTCGTTCTTCGTGCTGGAGCAGTTCATCCCCGGCGAGGTGTTCCACGTGGACGGGCTGGTCCAGGACGGCGAGGTGCTGTTCGCCATCGCCAGCCAGTACCGCCTGCCGCCGATGAGCGTGTATCAAGGCGGCGGCGTGTTCGTCACCCGCACGCTTGACCGGGACTCCGCCGACGCGCAGGCGCTGCTCGACCTCAACCGGCAGCTGCTCAAGGCGCTGGGCGCGCTGCGCGGCGCGACGCACGCCGAGTATATCAAAGCCCATGTGGACGGTCGTCTCTATTTCCTGGAGTGCGCGGCGCGGGTGGGCGGCGCGAACATTGCCGAGGCGGTGGAGTTCGCCACGGGCATCAACCTGTGGGCCGAGTGGGCGCGGATCGAAGCCGCGTTCCTGCGCGGCGAGCCATATCAACTCCCGCCGACCCGGCCGGGCTATGCCGGTGTGATCAACTGCCTGGCCAAGCAGGAATGGCCCGACCTCTCGGCCTACGGCGATCCTGAAGTCATGTGGCGGTTGAAGAAGAAATATCACGCGGGGTTGATCGTATCCTCGCCCGACGCGGGGCGCGTGCACTCCTTGCTGGACGCATACGCCCAGCGTTTTGCGCAGGACTTCCTCGCCGTGATGCCTCCATTGGAGAAGGCGGCGGATGCGAGGTAAACGGATGGGAAAAAAGGCCTACCCCTGGGCCTAAAAAACTCTAACCGAAGACATACCGAAAACTACTGGCGTTTTTGCGAAAATCATCCAGAATTAGCGTACTCGCATATAATATGGATGCTCCCGCCGCTCCGGCGAGCCAGAGCGAGTTGGTGATCACACACCGCTCAAAGCCCGCGCCCCCGCGGGCGTCCGCGAGAACGCGGACGCAGAGCAATGAGAAATGTGAATAATCGCCAGAGGGCGAGGGACGACGCGATGCCAGTTTTTAACGTTGACAGTCAGCCGATTCACGCGGTTCAGCAGGGCCACCCCAAGCGGCAGGTGTGCATACTCCTGCACGGCTGGTCGAGCTCGTGGTACGCCCTCTCGCCGCTCGTGTCCCTGCTCTCGCAGCGCTTCAACTGCCTGGCGGTGGACCTGCCCGGCTACGGCGCATCCCCGCCCTTCCACTACCCGGCCACCATCCCCGCCTACGCCGACATCCTGGCCAAGCTCATCGAGCAGGTGAGCGACGGGCCGGTGGTGCTGGTGGGCCACTCCATGGGCGGCATGGCCAGCATGACGCTCGCCCTCCGCTACCCGGTGCTGGTGGAGCGCATGGTCCTCATCTGCCCGACCATCAGCGGCAAGCTCTCCACCACCATCAACCTCGCCTACTCCCCTGTGCGCCTCCTGGAAAAGATCGGGCTGGAAAAACTGGTGGTGTGGTTTATGGGCACGCCGGTCATCGAAAACCTGGTGGTGCGCATCACCGATTTTCTCATGCGCCCGGTGTCGTTTGCCGAGCGCACCGACATCACCGAAGCCGACTACCTGCGCGTGCGCGACGATGCGCGCCGCCCCGGCCAGGGGCGCGTGCGCGCCGAATGCTACTTCGCCATGCGCGACAACAACCTCATCGGCCAGCTCGGCAAGATCGAGCCGCCCTCGCTCGTGCTGTGGGGCGCGGAAGATAACACGGTGCCGCTGCGCGACTCGGGCGTCGTCGCCGACGAATGGGGCTCCGCCGACCTCCGCATCATCCCCAAAGCCGGGCACTGGCCGCAATTTGAAACGCCGGACATCACCCGGCGCTACATCGCGGCCTTCCTCGGATTGCCGTTCCTCACCTCGGAACTGAACAAAGCGGCAGACGACCAGGACCTCGCGGCCGCGCGCGAAGTGGCGCAGTTCCTCGGCCACTCGGACGTGGGCAACAACCTGAACCACGCCCAGCGCACCCGCCTCGCCGCCCAGTTCCACCAGAAGCATTACAATCCCGGCGAGACCATCGTCAAGGTGGAGGACCCCGGCACGGAAATGTACATCGTGCAGGACGGCACGGTGGAAGTGTGGACCGACCCCGACGCCTCGCCGGGGCAATCCGTCAAGAACCTGCGCTACGTGGCCTCGCTCACCCCCGGCCAGATCACCGGCGAACTCGCCATGCTGGACGGCGGCCTGCGCAGCGCCGACCTGCGCGCCGGGCCGGACGGCGCGAAGATTTTGACGTTGGACCGTGACCGGCTGCTGGCGCTGTGCGAGGACGACTCGTCGCTGGGTACCCGGGTGCTGTTCAATATCGCCCGCGCGATGGCCTTGCGCCAGCGTTTCATCCTCTGGCAGTTGCAGCGCGCCCTGCAAAAATCCGGGCCGGCCAAGCCGGCCGCGGCGAAGAGCGAGGCGGTCACGCCGGCCGCGGCGCAGCCGGAATTTCAATCTGACTACCACCCCGCGAGTGTAGAATAAGGTGTGACTACCTGCGCGCTTGAATCCTCCGCCAGC
>DATDRS010000490.1:0-4130 GCA_035291605.1 Anaerolineales bacterium
AGAGGCGCACGCCCGTCTGCATGGGCGCGTATTGCACGATCACGGGAAGGCGCACACTGCCGATGACGCGCTGGAGGTGATCGAGGATGGCGTCTTCGCTTGGCCCGAGGAAGTGCGGCGGCAGGAGCATCAGGGCATCGGCCCCCTGCGCCTCGGCCGCGTGGGCGCGCCCCACGGCCACTTCCCAACTGTGGTCGGTGATCGAGATCACGCCCGCGACGTTCGCGGATTGGCTTGTCTCCGCGAGCAACGACGCTTGCATCCGGGCGCGGTCGGCGTCGGAGAGTTTGTAGAACTCGGTGGCGAGGCCAAAGAGGGTGAGCGCGCTTGCGCCCGTGTTCAGCAGGTGGCGCACGAGCGCTTGAAAACTGTCTTCGTCCAGCGCGCCGGTCTCGGTGAAGGGGGCGGCGACGATCGGGGCGATGCCCGCGATAGATTTAGGCATTCGTCATCCACACTACCACCCGGTGAAAAACCACAACCCCCAGCAACCGAAGGGCAAGGCCAGAATGATGCCTATGAGGGCCGCGACGATCATTTGCTCGGCCTGCCCGCCCTCCCTGGGGAGCCGGCTGCCGATCAGGCCCCCGACCAACGCCGCGGGCGAGGCAAAGATCAACACCATCACGAGGATGAGGGGCAGGCCCGGCCCCGCGCCGTAGTAGTGTTCGATTCGCACGAGCGCTGGGAAGAATAATGGCCAGAGAAGACCCAGCGCCGCCGTGGCGGCGGCGCCAGCCAGCCACCCCGTGAGCGCATACGACAGGGGGCGGGGAATTTTCATCGCGCTTCCCCAGGGACAGGCATTCGATTACACCGGCAGCAGTTCCGACAGCCTCTCCGATTCGATCGGCTGGTGCTGGTCGTATAGATAGCACGACGCGGCCTGATGCTCGCTCAAGCGGAACAGCGGCGGCAGCGTCTGGCATTTCTCCATGGCGAACGGACAGCGCGCCAGAAATTTGCACCCGGCGCCGTAATCGGACAATTCCGACTCTTTCGCCTTGATCTCGGTCTCGCCCCAATGGCGGTTGATGTCGGGCCACGGAATCGAGTCGATCAGCAGGCGCGTGTACGGATGCTGCGGATGCTTGATGACGCTGTCCACGTCGCCGGCCTCCATCACCACGCCGCGGTACAGCACGATAATGGACTTGGCGATGTGGTAGGCGGTCGTCAGGTCGTGCGTGATGTAGATGATCGAAACGCCGTAATTCCGTTGCAGGCCGCGCAGCGTTTCCAGGATGCTCGCGCGGAGCGAGGCGTCCACCATCGAAACCGGCTCGTCGGCCACTAACAGCCTGGGTTTGAGCAGCAATGCGCGCGCCACGTTGATGCGCTGGCGCTGCCCGCCGGACAGCTGGTGCGGAAAGCGACCCAGGATGTCATCCGGGTGCAGGCCGACCGCCGTGAGCGCCTCGACCATTTTGTCACGCGCCTCCTGCCTGGATTTCGCCAGCTTGAAGCGGTCAATCGGCACGGTCAGCAGGTGATCCACGGTGTAGAACGGATTGAACACCGCGAACGGATCCTGGAACACCGCCTGCACTTCGCGGCGGAATGTCATCCGGTCGTCGCCCCGGAGGCGGCGAATGTCCTGCCCTTTGTAGAGGATCTGGCCCGCCGTCGGCGGGATGAACCCGAGCAGCAGCATCGCCAGCGTGGTCTTGCCGCTGCCGCTCTCGCCGGCGACGGTCAGGACAGTCGGCTCGTTCTCGTCCAGCTTCAGCGACACGTTGTTCAGCGCCGTCGTGGATGTCCGGGACAGCAGGCCGCGCGAATACACCTTGGTGACGTTCCTGAATTCCAGCAATTCCGCCATGGCTACGCCTTTTCCGAATAGAGATAGCACGCCACCTGTCGTCCGCCCGGCAGCGTCTCGAGATTCGGACGCACGGTTTTGCACACCTCCATCACATGGGGGCAACGCGGATGGAACGTGCATCCGCCCGGCAGCCGCAGGAGCGCCGGCGCGAGGCCGGGAATGCCCTGAAACACGCCCTTGTTTTCCAGGCTGGGCAGGCTGTTGATGAGGGCCCTGGCGTAAGGGTGCTTGGGATCGGTGAACATTTCCTTCACCGTGCTCACTTCCATCAGCCGCCCGGTGTACATCACGGCCACCTTGTCCACGAACTGCGCCATCAGGCCCATGTCGTGGCCGATGAGGATGACGGCTGCGCCAATCTGCTTTTGCACGCGGTCAATCGTCTCCATCACCTGGCGCTGGGTCACCACGTCGAGCGCGCTGGTCGGCTCGTCGCAGATGATGACCTTCGGCTTGAGCAGGATGCCGATGGCGATGCACACGCGCTGTTTCATGCCGCCGCTGAGTTCATGGGCGAACATTTTGAACACGCCGCGCTTGAGGTCCACCGATTCGAGCGCCTGCCGGCAGCGTTCTTCCATGTCCGCCTTGGGCGCCTGGGTGTTGTGCGCCTGGATGGCGTCCACCATTTGCGCGCCGATCTGCATCACCGGGTTGAGCGAGTTCATGGCCCCCTGCGGGATGTAGGCGATTTTGCTCAGGCGCGCTTTGAGCATGTCCTCTTCTGAAAGGGCCGTGAGGTCGGCGGCGTCCACGATCACCCGGCCGCCTTCAATCCGGCCCGGCGGCTTGATCATGCGCATCATCGCCAGCGCCATGGTGCTCTTGCCCGAGCCGGACTCCCCCACCAGGCCGAGCTTCTCGCCGGGGTTCAACGTCAGGCTGACGCCGTCCAGCGCCCTCGCGCGCCCGGCGTCGGTGTAATAGGAGACCTGCAAGTCAACGACTTGAAGAACGGGGTTCATCGCTCTGTCCGAGGAGGCTTCAGTGAGGGTCCATTCAAGAATGTTGGTCATGCGACTCTAAGAGCGTGTCTCAAAACCGCTCACCGTCCGCGTCCTTCGCGAAGCACCCCTATGGGGCGCGGACGCTTCGGCCAACCGCGAGGACGCGGTTGGAGAGCGCTTTAAGACCGTCTCTAAGTTTCACTCCGTCCTTCGCACACGCGGGTTCGCCAGCTCGTCGAGGCCCATGTTGATGAGGGCGAGCGAGCCGAGGATGAGCACCAGCGCCAGCGCCGGCTCCACCGGCCACCACCACCAGCCGTTGAAGAACGCCCCTTGTTTTTGGGCGGCCCAGACGATGTTGCCGAGCAGCGGCTCGCGCAGTGGGCCCAGGCCGAGCACGGCCAGGTAGAACGACACGAACACGGCTGCGAACACCTGGGTCGCGAACGCCGCCACGATGAACGGCAGCAGGTTGGGCAGGATCTCGCCGAAGATGATGCCCAGGTCGCCCGTGCCCGAGAGCTTGGCGACGGCGACGTACTGCCGTTCTTTCATGGTCAGCACTTGCGAGCGGATCACGAGCGTCGGCCCCATCCAGGCCAGCAGCACGACCACGAACGCCATCGTATAAATGGTGACGTCGCGTCGGTCGAGCGAACCGGCGATGATGATCTGAATCAAGAAAGCGGGGATGGGCGTCAGGATCTGGCAGATACCCTTGATACCGGCGTCGAGGAAGCCGCCAAAGTAGGCCGAGATGAACCCCAGCACGACGCCGATGAGCGTGCCCAGCGCGCCGGCCAGCACGCCGATGAGCGCCGTCTGCCACATGCCGATCACCATGGCGGCCAGCAGGTCACGCCCGAAGAAGTCGGTGCCGAACGGGTATTGTGCGCTGGGCGGCTGCTTGGGTTTGACGGCCAGCGGATAGGCCGTCTTGTGATCTATGGTGGCCAGGCCGATCACCGTGAAAGCGATGAGCGCGAACATCAGGAGCAGGCCAATCGCCAGGCTCTTGTTGCGGCGCAAATAGCGAAGCAGCAGCGTGAGCCGGCCCGGCTGCAGCACCACCTGGGGTTGGGAAATGGCGATCGTGGTCATGAGGTCTCTCTTTCAACGCTATCTATAAATCTTGTCCGGGCGACCACCAGGGTCGCCCCTACTCGTGGCGGATGCGCGGGTCCAACAGTGGGTAGAGCAGTTCCACCCCCACCATGAGCGTCGCCACGGTGATGGTGATGAACAACACGATCCCGTAGATCACCAGAAAGTCGTTCGACTGGATGGCGCTGCTCAACACCGTGCCCAGACCCGGCAGGCCATACATCTGCTCGATGACGACGCCCGAGGTGACCACG
>DATDRS010000491.1:0-2996 GCA_035291605.1 Anaerolineales bacterium
GCACGAGTCTGACCCGGCGAAGCGCGAAGCGCTGTACTTCCAGATCGGCCAGCTGCGCTTTGAGACCGCGCCGAATATCGTCCTGGCGCAGCCGACCAGTGTGGATTACGAACAACGCTGGATGGAGGGTTACTACTGGAATCCCCTCGCGATTGGTATCGGCCAGTATTGGTACGCGCGCTCGATCAGTGGCGGCTAACCGTCAGCCTGTTCGGAGCAGGGGCGGGCAAGTTGCCCGCCCCTGTTCAACCTCGGGTAGTGTCCCTGTATGTGGTAGGTATGCTTTTTGCGCGTCCAAAGCCCTAGAAAATACGCCGTTTTGCAGGCCTCGAAAGGCCACCTACCCGTTACAGGGACACTGCCCAACCTCGCAGGTCACGCTTTTGGCGTGACGATACAGGCGGCAGAGGTCGTCACGCTGCAAGCGTGACCTGCAGGTGTCGGGCAGAGGGAGTCTTTCATGATTGCTTATATTATTCGCCGCTTGATGCTCCTGCCGATCACCGTGGTCGGCGTCACGATACTGATCTTCGGTATGCTGCAATTGCTCAGCCCGGTCGAACGCTCGGCCCTCTACGTCCGCGACATCCCGCACACCGAGGGTGCGCTTGACGCCACGATCCGGCGCTATGGGCTGAACGACCCGTTCGTCGTGCAATACTGGCGCTGGCTGGTGGGCCGCGCGGACCCCGTGACGGGGGAGACGGTGGGCGGCGTGTTGCGCGGCGACCTGGGCTACTCGCGCACCGGCAACCAGGACGTCATTGACTTGCTGCTGCACCGCCTTCCGGCGACGGTCGAATTGGCGCTGTGGAGCATTGTGCCCATCATCGGCGTCGGCATCTGGCTGGGCGTGCAGGCGGCCGTCAATCATAACAAGCTCATTGATCAGATCGCGCGCATCTTCAGCATCATCGGCTACTCGTTCCCTTCCTTCGTGTTCGGGCTGCTGGTGCTGCTCATCTTTTACGCGCGGCTGGAATGGTTCCCACCCGGCCGCCTGACGGATTGGGCCAGTCAAATCGTCCAGTCCGATGCCTTCACCCGGTACACCCAGTTGAACACCGTGGATGCGCTGCTCAACGGCCGGCTGGACATCTTCGCGGATGCCCTGCGCCACATGGTGCTGCCGGTCCTCACGCTGTCTTACATCCAGTGGGCGCTGCTGCTCAAGATCACCCGCTCGGCCATGCTCGAAGCGCTGAGGCAGGATTACGTGACCACGGCGCGCGCCAAGGGCCTGGCCGAGCGCGACGTGATCAACCGCCACGCCCGGCCCAACGCCCTCATCCCGGTCGCCACCGTCAGCGGGCTGACGATCGTCGGCCTGTTGAACGGCGTGGTCTTCACCGAGACGATCTTCAACTATCCCGGCATCGGGTCGGCGGCGGCGGATGCGGCGGTCAGCCTGGACGTCTTGACTGTCCTGGGCTTCGTCTTGTTCACCGCCACGCTGCTGATTGTGACTAACCTGGTCGTGGACGTCATGTATGCTTTCCTGGACCCGCGGGTCCGTTTGAGCTGAGGAGGTGTGTGATGGCGACGGATACACTCCCGATCCGGCCGGCGCCGGGCGCGCTGGATATCTCCGGCATCACCCTGCGCGAGTATGGCCGGCTGGAAAAACTGGTCGGGCCGGACTGGTATCGGATCCTGGTCGGCCTGTTCACCAATCCCCTCTCGATTGCCGGGATGGTCATCATCCTGTGCTTCCTCCTCGTCGCGGCGTTTGCGCCTGTGCTGGCGCCTCCGCTGGAGGGGGCCAACCCCTATAAGATCCTGCGCGATGGCTTTAGCCCGCAGCCCAAACCGCCGGGCACGGAATGGAAGGTCCGCTCGCCCGAAGTGCCGGGCTGGTATCAGCTCCTCACCGGCAAAGACAAGTGGGTGCACCTCATGGGCACCTCCAGCGGCCAGTGGGATATTTATTACGGCATCATCTGGGGCACGCGCACGGCGCTGTGGACGGGGGTGCTGATCACCGCCGTGACGTTGTGCATCGGCGTCCTCGTCGGCTCGTTCGCCGCCTACTACGGGGGCCGGGTGGACGACGTGCTCATGCGCATCACCGAGATTTTCATGGCCTTCCCCTTCTTTCTGGCCGCCATCACCCTCTCGGCCGCGCTGGCCTCCGAGTACGGCAAGACCATTTGGGTGCCGACCGCGGCGCTGGTCGCCTTCGGCTGGATGACTTACGCGCGCGTGGTGCGCGGCGACATCCTGACGGTGAAAGAACGCGATTACGTGACCGCGGCGCGCGTGATCGGCGCGAAGGACGCGCGCATCGTGCTCCGCCACATCCTGCCTAACGCCGTCTTCCCCACGCTCGTGCTGGCCTCGCTGGACATCGGGACCTACGTGACCGCGTTCGCGGCGCTGAGTTTCCTGGGCGTGGGCACGGAGGTCGGCTACGCCGACTGGGGGCAGATCATCAGCTTTGCGCGTTCGTGGATCCTCAGCCTGGATACGCACTGGTACATCATCGTCTTCCCCGGCGCGGCGCTTATCTTCTTCGGCCTGGGCTGGAACCTGGTGGGCGATGCGTTGCGCGACATCCTCGACCCGAAACTCCGGGGGGTGCGCGGCTGAGACGTACGCCGCAAGACGGATCGTCGAGCCGGGAGACAGGCAAGGCCGTCTCCCGGTTTTGTTTATGATGAACAGCATGATGCGGATGAACCTGCCTCGGCGCGGCCTCCCGACCCTGCTCTGCCTGGCCGGCGCGCTGGTGTGGTCGGCGAGGTTGCCCTCGGCCTCCGCCGCCATCCCCGCGACGCCCACGCCTGACCGATTGGCCGCGCCGCCCACGGTCGAATCGCCGACGCAGGCCGACGTCGGCGCGCAGGTCTATTGGCCGAACTGCCAGCCGTGCCACGGCGATCAGGGCCAGGGCCTGACCGACGAATGGCGCGCGCAGTACCCGCCCGAGGATCAAAACTGCTGGAATAGCGGCTGCCACGGCGAGCGGCCTTACGAGAGCGGCTTCAAACTGCCGC
>DATDRS010000492.1:0-6275 GCA_035291605.1 Anaerolineales bacterium
CTGACGGCGAAGTCCAGCAGGGGCGTCACCACGCCGACGACACCCGCCTGCGCCAGCCGGCGGGCCGCCTCTCGATCAGTGTAGTTCAAATGGTCGGCGGAGACCACTCCCAACTCGGCCGCCAGCGCGGAACCGCCGATCTGCGAATACTGGTCGGTGTGGATTTTGGGTTTCAGCCCGGCGGCGCGGCCAGCCGTGAGAATGCGGCGCGCCTCGTCAACGGTGTAATAGCCCTCGTCGCAGAACACGTCGCAGAACTCGGCCAGTTTCCGATCAGCCACCTGCGGAATCATCTCTTGAATGATGCTCTCAATGTAGCGTTCGCGGGGAACGTCGCGCGGGAAGTCGTGCGCGCCGAGGAAGGTGCTGATCATGTCAACCGGTTGGCTGGCCTGTAAACGGCGGTTGACTTCAAGGAGCTTAAGCTCGTCGGCGACCGTCAGCCCGTAGCCGCTTTTGCTCTCGACCGTCGTAGTTCCGTGCGCCAGCATTTGCCGCAGCCTGTGCGCCGCGCTGGCCGTGAGTTGGTCAACGTTTTCGGCGCGGGTCATGTCCACCGTGGCGAGGATTCCAGTAGGGATGCCCAGGGCTTTCACTTCTTGCGCCGTGCGCGTCATCTTCGCGGCGTATTCCTGCACGCGCGAGCCGCCGAAGACGAGGTGCGTGTGGCTGTCCACAAAGCCGGGGGCGACGATTTTGCCCGAAGCGTCAACGATCTGCGCCGAGGTCGTGTCTACCTGCGCGGCGACTTCGGCGGATGGGCCGACGGCGATGATGTGCTCGCCAGAGACGGCGACCGCGCCGTTAGCGATGCGGCCAATCAGGTTGCCGGGGGAGGGCAGGCAGGTAAGGAGTTCAGTGGAATTGGTGATAAGGAGTTGGGCAGGAGGTTTTGGTTGCATGGCCGCAAACCTTGAAACGCGAAGGGCGCGAAGAATGCGCAAACGGCGCGAAGAAAATCCAAAGCAAGAAAAACCTTTGCGCCCTTCGCGCCTCCTGGGCGTGCTTGGCGGTTAAAAAAAGTCCGGCGCAGCGGTGCGTACGGCGGAGACCAATTCGCCGGAGCGAATCAGGTTGGCGAGAGACTCGATATCCGGGGTCGTTTCCCGGTCGTGTTCCAGCAACCTCACGTGGGCGCGGATGATTTGATAGGCGAGGGCAGCGCCGCGCCCAAGGCGGGAGGGGCCGTCGGGGCGGAGGTCAATCGCCTGGGCGGCCGTCAGCAGCTCGATGGCGATGATGTGCCGCACGTTGTCGAGGATTTCAAGCGCGCGCCGCGCGGCGTTCGCGCCCATGCTCACGTGGTCTTCCTGGTTCGCGCTGGTGGGGATGGAATCCACGCTATCGGGGTGGGCGAGAGTTTTGTTGTCGGAGACGAGCGCGGCGGCGGTATACTGCGGGATCATCAGGCCGCTGTCGAGGCCGCCGGTGGGGACGAGCATCGAGGGCAGGCCGTCGCTGAGCTCGGGCGTGAGCAGGCGGAAGATGCGCCGTTCGGCGATGCCCCCTGCTTCGGCGAGGGCGATGCCGAGAAAGTCGAGCCACAGGGCCATGCCCTGCCCGTGAAAGTTGCCGCCTGAGATGGCGCGCCCCTGATCGAGGAAGATGAGGGGGTTGTCGGAGGTCGCGTTGAGCGCGGCGGTGAAACGTTCGCGAAGGAAGGCGAGCGCATCGCGGATCGGGCCGAGCACCTGCGGCGTGCAGCGGAGGCTGTAGGCGTCCTGCACGCGGTCGGGGCGGGAGTCCATCAGGCGACTCCCGGAGGTAAGGGCGCGCAGGTTGGCGGCGGTGACGATTTGCCCCGGCTGGCGGTTGGCTTCGTGCAGGGCAGGATGAAAAGCGTCGGAGAGACCCAGGAGGGCCTCGAGGCTCAGCGCCGCCGCGATTTCGGCGTGGCGGATCAGATTCTCGGCGTCGTGCACGGCCAGCGCGCCCGCGGCGACCATGAACGTCGTCCCATTCGTGAGCGCGAGGCCCTCTTTGGCCTCGGGGATGAGGCGCGGAATCCCGGCGCGGGTCATGGCTTCGGCCCCTGTGAGCAATTCGCCTTTGTAGTACGCCTGCCCGCTGTAGCCGCCGTCACCTTCTTCGACATCGCGCGTAAGCACGACGGCGATGTGGGCGAGTGGGGCGAGGTCGCCGCTGGCGCCGAGCGAGCCTTTGCCGGGCACATACGGCGTGACCCCGGCGTTGAGCATGTCAATGAGCGTTTGCGCGACGAGGGGCCGGACGCCGGAACGGCCCTGCGCGAAGATATTGGCGCGGATGAGCATCGTCGCGCGCACGACTTCGACCGGGAGGGGCGCGCCTACTCCGGCGGCGCAGCTGAGGATGAGATTGCGCGAGAGCTTGCGGGTCTGCTCCGGCGCGATGCGCTGGCGGGCAAACGAGCCAAAGCCGGTGTTGACGCCGTAGATCACTCTGTCGCTGCGGTATACCATCTCTTCCACCCACTGCTGGCTGGCCTGCATCCTGGCCCTGACCGATTCGCTCAAGGGCGCGACGGGCATATTGTGGCGCGCGACGGCGACTACCTCTTCGATAGTCAGAGAATCGCCATTGGGTTCTATCATTCGTCATCCTCGAGGGTGATAGGCTGAAGGGTGAGGAAAGCACAATCCCAATCAAGGGTTGGGTGTATATCCGGCATTCTAGCATATCGGCGGCCGGCAGCTGACGGTGGAATCCAGTACAGAATTGGGAAACTGAGGGGATAAAAACGACCGAGTCTGTGTTATACTCGCCTGTGTTATTCGGATGTGCCCGGTTAAAAATTGCCTGACACCTGTCGGAGCCAGAAACCCGTTTTCCCGAAGAAAACGGGTTTCTGCCATGAATTTTCCGGAAAAATGACCAATCTGATCCTGGCGGGCAGCGCGCCTGGAAAGGAGGAGTCCACTGATGGATGGCCAACCCTAACCCTAACCCGACAAATGCGTGAATAGACGTGGAGTGAGGAGACCCTATGATTCCACCAGCATTTGACTACGCCACACCCAAAACCCTGAGGGAAGCCGTGGCGCTCCTGGGGCAGAACCCGGAGGCTAAGATTCTGGCGGGCGGCCACAGCCTGATTCCGATGATGAAATTCAGGCTGGCGTCGCCCGCTTTGCTTATAGACCTCAACCGGCTGGACAGCCTGGCCTACCTCCGTGAGGAGGGCGGCTGGCTGAAGATCGGCGCAATGACCCGCGAGGCCGACCTTGACCATTCCGACTTGATCCAGAAGAAATACCCGCTCCTGGCCGACACCACCCGGATGATCGCCGACCCGCTTGTGCGGAACATGGCCACCGTGGGTGGGAACCTGGCCCACGCAGACCCGGCCAACGACCACCCGGCGGCGATGCTCGCCTACGGGGCGCAGGTCGTCGCGACTGGCCCGAAAGGGGAGCGCGTGATCCCCATTGACCAATTCTTCACGGGGCCTTTCGAGACCGCCCTCGCTCACGACGAAATCCTGACCGAAATCCGCATCCCCGCGCCCAGACCCGGCAGCGGCGGGGCCTATATGAAGGTCGAGCGCAAGGTGGGCGACTTCGCCACCGCCGCCGTCGCCGCGCAAATTTCCCTGGGCGCGGGCGGCAGTTGCGAGTATGTGGGGATTGGCCTGACTAACGTGGGCCTGACACCCATCAAGGCCTCCAAGGCCGAGGACGCGTTGAAAGGCCAAAAGCCGGACGACGCGAACATCCGCCGGGCGGCCCAACTGGCCTCCGAGGCCGCTGAACCCGCGAGCGACTATCGCGGTTCGGAGGAATACAAGCGCGCGCTGGTCAAGACGCTCGCCGTCCGCGCCCTGCGCAAAGCGGTCGAGCGGGCGAAAGGAGGCTAGCCATGAGCACCCATCACGTCAAAGTCACCGTCAACGGCGCAGTCAAAGAAGCCGATGTCGAAGCGCGCACATTGCTTGTTCACTTCCTCCGCGAGACGCTGGGGATGACGGGCACGCACATCGGCTGCGACACGACCTCGTGCGGCGCGTGCGCCATCCTGCTCAACGGCCGGGCGGCCAAGAGCTGCACCGTGCTGGCCGTGCAGGCAGACGGCGGCGAGGTGATGACCGTCGAGGGCCTCGCGCAGAACGGCAAACTGCACCCCATCCAGGAAGGCTTCATGGAGAAGCATGGGTTGCAGTGCGGCTTCTGCACGCCGGGCATGATGCTCTCGGCCGTCGCGCTGCTCAAGCAGAACCCGAACCCGACGGAGGACGAAATCCGTTGGGGCCTCTCCGGGAACCTGTGCCGCTGCACGGGGTACATGAATATTGTCAAAGCCGTGCAATATGCGGCGGAGAAGATGAAAACACAGTAACCGGTCATCAGCGACTAATGACTGATCGCTGATCACCGATGACGGATCACTGCCGAGGAGGACACTATGGCTGAAGTACACGGTTTAGGCTACTCGATGAAGCGCAAGGAAGACCCGCGCTTCATCCGGGGCAAAGGCAACTACATTGACGACTTCAAACTTCCTGGTATGTTGCACCTCGACATCGTGCGCACCCCCTACGCCCACGCGAAAATCAAAAAGATCAACGCCGAAAAGGCGATGGTCATCCCCGGCGTGCTGGCCGTGATCACCGGCGAGACGCTCAAGCAGTACAACGTCCACAATATGCCGACGTTGATGAGCGACACCCAAATGGTCCTGCCGCTCGACACGGTGAAGTACCAGTATCAGGAAGTCGCCGCCGTGCTCGCCACCGACCGCTACAAGGCCGCCGATGGCGTCGCCGCCGTCGAGGTCGAGTACGACCCCCTGCCGGTGGTCATTGACCCGAAGAAGGCGCTGGAGCCGGGCGCGCCCAGGGTGCGCGACGACAAACCGAGCAATCACATCTGGCACTGGGAGTGGGGCGATCGCAGCGCGGCCGACCAGGCCTTCGCCGAAGCCGAGGTCACGGTCAAGCAGGACATCTACATTCCGCGCATCCACGTTTCATCCATCGAGACCTGCGGGTGCGTGGCGAAATGGGACTCTGTCGAGGGCCACCTGACGCTGTGGATGACCACGCAGGCCCCGCACGCCATCCGCACGGTCGTCGCGCTCATCACCGGCCACCTCGGCCTGTCCGAGGAAAAAATTCGCGTCATCTCGCCCGATATCGGCGGCGGGTTCGGCGGCAAGGTTCCGGCGTATCCGGGCTATGTCATCGCCGTGGCCGCCTCGATTGTGACCGGCGCGCCGGTCAAGTGGATCGAAAACCGCACCGAGAACCTGGCCGCCGACTCCTTTGGGCGCGATTACCACATCACCGCCGAGCTCGCCGGGAAGAAAGACGGCACGCTGACGGCCCTGCGGGTCAAGACCATTGCCGATCACGGCTACACCGACGCCGCTGCCAACCCCTCGAAGTTTCCCGCCGGGTTGTTCCACATCTGCACCGGATCGTATGACTTCAAGAGCGCGTTCGTGGAAGTGGACGGCGCCTACACCAACAAGCCGCCGGGCGGCATCGCCTACCGGTGTTCCTTCCGCGTCACCGAGGCGGTGCACACCATCGAGCGCATGGCCGACGTGATGGCCCACCAGCTCGGCATGGACCCGGCGGAATTCCGCATGAAGAACTTCATCCGGCCCGAGCAGTTCCCCTACAAATCAGCCCTCGGCTGGGAATACGACAGCGGCAACTACGCCGCCGCGCTCCGTAAGGCGATGGACATGATCGGCTACGAGGCGCTGCGGAAGGAGCAGGCTGAGAAGCGCGCGCGCGGCGAGTTGATGGGCATCGGCCTTTCGTCGTTCACCGAGATCGTCGGCGCAGGGCCGTCGCACACCTTCGACATCCTCGGGCTCAAGATGTTCGACTCGTGCGAGATCCGCGTCCACCCCACGGGCAAGGCCATCGCCCGCTTCGGGACGAAGTCGCAGGGGCAGGGGCACGAGACCACGTACGCGCAGATCATCGCCGAAGAACTCGGCATCCCCGCCGAGCACATCAAGGTCGAGGAGGGCGACACCGACACCGCGCCTTACGGCCTGGGCACCTACGCCAGCCGGAGCACCCCCGTCGCCGGGGCCGCGGCTGCCATCGCTTCCCGCAAGATTCGCGACAAGGCCAGGAAGATCGCCGCGCACCTGCTCGAAGCCGCCGAGGAAGACCTAGTGTGGGAGACAGGCCGGTTCTACGTCAAAGGCTCGCCCGACAAGGGCAAGACGATCCAAGAGATTGCCTTCGCCGCGTACACCAATCACCCGCAGGGCATGGAAGCCGGGCTGGAGGCGGTGAACTACTACGACCCGCCGAACCTGACCTACCCCTTCGGCTC
>DATDRS010000493.1:0-4300 GCA_035291605.1 Anaerolineales bacterium
GCGCTTGTGCTCTTTCAGGGCTACCACTCCGTCGAGCACGTCGTCAAGCTTTATCAGTATCTCTTCGTCCTGTACTACCAGTTTGGCATCCGTCCCCCGCCCGGTTTTCTGCCGCACGCCACCGGCTGGCCGATCTTCCTCGTCCACTTCTGGCTCAACATGATCGTGTGGACGGCGATGGCTGCGGCCCTGTGGACTCTGCGCCCGCGCGGCCTGCTCCGAGCGGCGATAGCCACGCTCGAACGGATTCCCACCCCGACCGCGCTCGCCAAACTGACGACCGTGCTCGCCCTTGCGGGTGGAGCGGCCCTCGGTGTTGTGGCCCTCTACCAGCGCACGCATACCCTGCGCGTCCCCGGCGACTACCCCACCCTGCAAGCCGCCATCAACGCCGCGCCGCGCACCGCGACCATCCTCGTCGCGCCGGGCGCCTACCCCGGCCCAATGACCATTGGCAATTCCCTGACCCTCCGCGCCGAACAACCGGGCACAGCCCGCCTCGTCGGGACAGAGGCTGACCCGGTCGTGAGTATTTACGGCACGCACGATGTGACTGTGCAGGGCTTTGTGATCGAAGGCGGCTACTATGGGATGCTCGTCGAGGAAAGCGAAGCGGTGATGCTCGCCGACAACCGCATCGTCGGCGCTTGGCTCGCAGGGATTCGATTGTCGCGCGCGCAGGCGCGCATCGTCGGGAACGAGGTGCGGGACACGCGCAGCCCCTACGGGATGGGCATCGAACTCGCGAACACGCACAGCCGCCCGGAGTCGGTCATCGCCCACAACACTGTGTCGGGGCACGCACGCGAGGGGATCGTCCTCCACAACGCAGAAGCGGAAGTCATCGGTAATTGGGTGATGGGTAATGATCTGCGTGGCATTGCCATTACCGAGATGTCTATGGCGACGGTGCGCGGCAATACGCTCGTGAACAACGCCGACGCCGGGCTGTATGTCGTGGACATGTCCGTGGTCGAGGCCGAGGACAATCACATCGCGGACACGCGGCCTGGCCCCCTCGGGTGGGCGCACGCCATCCGCGTCGAGTATTACGCCGAGGCGACACTGAAACGGAATCGCGTGGACGGCGAAACGGATCGGCTGGTCGTCTGGCATCAGGGAGTCGTCGAGGGCGATGTTCCCCCGTGATTAGGGATATAGCAAAGAACGTCCAAAGCCGCTTCTTCACGATGGATGTAGCCAGACGCAAAGACGGCAGGTGGCTGATCGTCGAGTTGGGTGATGCTCAAGTAGCGGGATTGCCTGAAAAGGCTGACGCCCGAGACTTCTACAAAGCCATCATGGAACGCTGGCCCACCGAGCCGATAGCATAGCAATGCTTTGGGGGTGATTGAGGAAATATGTCTACCTCTCTACCCGCCGTCTGGCCCGTCAGCGACATCGTCATCTTCGACTGCGACAGCACGCTGACCGCCGTCGAGGGCATTGACGAGCTGGCCCGCCTGACCGACAGCGCCGAAGACGTGGCCTCGCTCACGCGGCAGGCGATGGACGGCGCGCTCCCGCTCGACGCCGTGTACGAGCGGCGGCTCGACCTCTCCAACCCTACCCGCGCGCAGGTACGCCACATCCAGCGCATTTACCGCGAAAACGTCATCCCCGACGCGCCGCAGGTCGTGCGCGCCCTGCAGGACCTCGGCTGCCAGGTGTTCATCGTCAGCGGCGGATTGATCGAGGCGGTGCGCGATTTCGGCGTCTGGCTCGGCGCGCCGCCCGGCCACATTTACGCGGTGGAGATGGAATACGATCAACTCGCCGGGCAGTGGTGGCGCTACTGGGAGCAGGTGGGCGGCAACAACCCGCGCGCCAACTACCTCGCCGTGCGCGCCAGCCCCCTCACGCGCTCCGGCGGCAAAATTAGCGTCGTCACCGCGCTGCTCGCCGAGCATCCAGGGCGTGCGATCCTGGTGGGGGACGGCGTCTCCGACCTCGAAGCGCGGGACCGGGTGAACCTGTTCGTCGGCTTTGGCGGCGCAGTGTACCGGGAACACGTGGCCCGCGAGGCCCCCCTGTACATCAAAACGCCCTCGCTCGCGCCGCTGCTGCCCCTCGCCCTGGGACGAGCGGCGGCTCGGACGCGCCCGTGGGGCCGCCTCTACGCCGAAGGCCTGCGGCGCATCGAGCAGGGGGAGGTGATATTCAACGACCGGGAACTGGAGCGAACGTTCACGGAAGTCGTGTTGTTATCCAACTCGAGGTGAATCCGCGAAGGGACACCATGTTCAAAATCGTCGTCGCCGATCATCTCAACGAAACCGGCTGGGAGGTGCTGCGCGCTGCGCCGGACGTGACCCTCGCCGGGCCGGTGAGTGACCGGGGAGCGGCGCTGGAGGCCGTGCGAGAGGCGCACGCGGTCATCGTGCGCTCCACGACACAGGTGGACAAGGAACTACTGGACCACGCACCCTGCTTACTGGCAGCCGCGCGGGCCGGGGCCTCGCTAGACAACATTGACCTCGACGAATGCACCCGGCGCGGGATCATGGTCGTCAACGTCCCGGACGCCAATATCATCGCCGTGGTGGAGCACACGCTGGGGATGATGCTCGCGCTGGCGCGGCGCATCGCCGAAGGCTACGCCAGTCTGCGGGCGGGCGAGTGGCGGCGGTACGACCTCCTCGGCGTGCAGCTCTTCCAAAAGACGCTCGGCATCATCGGCTTCGGGCGGCACGGGCGCGCGGTGGCTGCGCGCGCCCGCGCTTTCGGGATGCACCTGCTGGCCTACGATCCGTATATTGACGAAGGCGAAGCGCGCGAGCAGCGGGTGAGCATCGTAGGGCTGGACGAATTACTGGAACGCTCGGACTTCATTTCCCTGCACACCGCGCTCACGCCGGAAACCCGGCGCATCCTGAACGCCCGCGCTTTCGCCCGCATGAAAGACGGGGTGCGCCTCGTCAACTGCACTCACGCCGGTTTGATTGACGAGGCGGCCCTGCTGGAGGCGCTGGACTCCGGCAAAGTCGCGGGGGCCGCGCTGGACGTATTCCAGACCGAGCCGCCGTGGGGCAACCGGCTGGCGGCGCACCCGCGCGTCCTGGCCGTCCCGCACCTGAACCAGAACACCCTCGAATCGCAAACGGAGACTTCCCGGCAGGCAGCGCAGGACGTGCTCGACGCGCTGCGCGGCGACGACTACCGCAACGTCGTCAACCTGCCGTTCCGGCCCGGCGTGGAATACCGCCTCAACCGGCCCTATCTGCTGCTAGCCGAAAAACTTGGCAAGGCGCAGGGCCAGATGGCCGGGGGCGTGATCAACCGGATAGAGGTCGAAATTCTTGGCGACGGCCTGCAAAATCTGGTGCGCCCGGCCGCCGCTGCGCTGCTCAAGGGGCTGCTGCGCCCGGTGGACGAGCGCCCGGTCAATTACGTCAGCGCGCCGGTGATCGCCTACGAGCAGGGCATCCAGATGTCCCAGGCGAGCGGACTGGAACTGGTGGACTATCCCAACTTGATTTCCTGCCGCGTGCATTGGGCGGGCGGGTCCCGCACGATGGCGGGTGTGATCTTTGCGGGCGGCGAACCGCGCCTGGTGCAGTATGATGCCTTCCGCATTGACGCCAAGCCGGAGGGCTATGTGCTGGTGCTCGAAAACGAGGACGTGCCCGGCGTGATGGGGCGGGTGGGCGCGCTCTTGGGCAGGCACAATGTGAACATCGGCGAATGGCGGCTGGCGCGCAACCAGCCGGGAGGACATGCCGTCTCCTTTATCAACGTCGACTCTGCCGTCCCGGCGCAGGTGCTGGACGAGCTGCGCCGCGAACCGGCCATCGCGCAGGCGAAAGTGATCAAGCTGTGAGGAAGATCAAAGACGAGGGGGTGAGCATCTCGGAAAGAAGTAAGCCATACAATAATTCACAGGAGCATTTCCCATGAACGTCTCCGATGCCATCCGCGCCAAGCGTGCCATACGCCAGTTCACCGACCAGCCCATCCCCGACGAGGCCGTGCAGACGATCCTCGACGCCGGGCGGCGCGCGCAGAGCTCCAAGAACACGCAGCCCTGGCACTTTGTCGCCGTCCGCGACAAGGCGACGCTCAAGGCGCTCTCCGAGTGCGGCACGTACGCGGGGCATCTGGCGGGCGCGGCGCTCGCCGTCGTCCTCCTCACGCCCGACCCGGCGCAGCGCTGGTCTATCATGTTCGACGCCGGGCAGAGCGCGGCGTACATGCAGCTGGCGGCGTGGGAGATGGGCGTCGGTTCGTGCCTGGCGACGATCTACGAGCAGGATAGAGCGCGGGCGATCCTCGGCATCCCCCCCGAGCAGCACGTCAACGT